>JAATEZ010000161.1 GCA_015655485.1 Lactobacillales bacterium
ATCTCGCAAAGTAGTGATCTTAGCAAAATTATTTTCGGCTGCTCTGACTTGGACCCTCTGTTATTTTTCTGCATTCCTGATCACTTTATACTATAGTAAATTTTTCTGGGAAAATACAAGAGTTCAAAATCTTTGGCTGGCGGTAGTCCGTGTTTGGATTTTCGGCATCTTTATGCTGAGCCTGTTGATTTTTGGCGAAGTATTGTTTAAAAGTAGTTATGGCGGGTTGCTTTGGTCCGGGTTGATATTTGTCGCGATGATCGTTCTTAACAATCTGCAAACGATTGCTAAGTTTGATCCGCTGCAATTAGTGACTATCAATATGGATCTTTTGACAGGAAAACTAGCCATAACAAAAGTTTATCTGCCATTAGGAGTCTCGTTCGGGTTGATTTTCCTGTTAGCAACCTCAAGCATAAGGATATTTAACAAAAAACAGCTTTAGCTTTTTTATAAAACCTCCTGATAAAAAGGTTTCTAAGGTGTTTTTTGTTTATTCATGATAAAAAAGCGAAAACAAGTTTATGCAGGAGTATGCTACGAGCATAAAGAGGGAGAGAAACTATTGATTGGTATTTTTTGTTCCGTAAGGATCATATCTAAGTTTTGATAACTCGAAAATGTGTAGAATCTTTCATTACAAAGTTTTGATGAATCCTAAAGGATCATTGATTCTTAGTTATGTTTGAGCCTGGTTTTTTTATTTTCAATTCAATAGTAAGAACGGATCGTCGGCCCAAAACTTCCGGGCCGACGATTTTTAAAGCGGAAGAAGAATCAGGACAGCTGTTTTTGTTTAATAGATCGTTTGTTTTGTTGAATTCCTGTTTTTTATTCTAATCGCTTTTTGATGAAGTTTATGGTTTCCTTTAAACAATTTTTTGCTTCGGCCGTATTGAAATTAAACTGGTATTCGTGAGTGATTTCTTTGGTGGAATCTTTATAAAAAAGCGAATCAACGGGGACATTTAAACTTTTCAGTTTATTAGAAAAAGAAATTCCCTGATCTTCGAAAGAAAAAGCATTCCCATCTGTAATATAAGTTGGAGGAAAATCTTTTGTAAGATGATCGACTACAGAAATTTGCTTTAGCTCTGTGCTGTTTTGCCAGTCTTTGCTGCCTAATAAGGACCATGCGACAGTTTTTACAAAAAATTTCATGAATTTATTATCAGATTTTTGTTGAGCAACTTGCTTCAGATCTAATGGCCCGCAGTAAGAAATATAACCCAAAATCGTTTTAGAGCTCACAGATCGGGTCATGTTCATTTCTTTAGAGTAGTTCTTATTTGTTTGTACAGCCACATATTGAGCAGCGATTTGCGAGCCCGCAGAGTCGCCCCCAAAAAATACTTTGGTAAAATCCAGCATCGGGTAATCGTTTTGATGTTGTGCTAAGAAAGTATACATTTCGTTCATTTGAATGACTTGACCGGGATAATGCAAATCAGGGGCAAGCTCATAATTCATGACCACTACAGCCACTTTGTTTTCATGTGCAAGATAAGTGGCAAATTCTTTCATTCCGGATTTATCGCCGCCAACGTATCCTCCGCCATGCGCCCAAAATACTACCGGAACTTTACCTGCCGATTTTTCCGGATAGTAAATATCTAACGTATTTTGTTTATATTGAGAGGTATAGGTAATATCTTTGACAACTTTTACAGTTTGTTTTGCGGCAGCATATTTTTCTTTGTCTTTTATTTCTACCTCCTGACTGAACATTCGATTTATTATCAAGGCACCTGGTTTAGGCGAGACTTGAAATGCGATGAATACACCAATCAATAAAAGGATGATTATTGTCAAAAACCACAACAGAATTTTTACAAGTTTTTTCATTTGCTCCCCGCCTTCGAAATAGGATGTTGATTAAGTAGTTATTAACCATTTGGTTTTAAAACGATATTTTAAGGCTGATAGAAATCACAAAGTATCTATGCGAACTATTTGGAAGAAAATCATCATTCACAATGACTGCGATAGATTTTATTTTCCCTTGAAAAATGGATAAAGGTTTATTCAAATTTTAGATAAAAAACAGAAAAATCTGCATGGATCGAGAAAACCAGCTGTCGTTGGCCCATCGGAAAATCATGGGCGGTTTTTTTGACAACTAAGGTGAAAGAATTTAAAACAAGAGCAAACAGCTATTCAGATCAGACTCGGGTGAATTAGGAAACGTTACTGTCTCTATCTTTATCTTTATTAACTTAGAATATTTTAAATGAATTTCAAAGTCAAGATGATTTACTCAGCGGATCACATTTTTTTAAAGACCGAGAAGATACTCTATTGAAAAACTTGAAAAAAAGATTGAAAAAAAATACTAAGCAGCATATAATTGACTTGTCCATCGTTGACTAGTCAACGATGGGAGGAGGGGAGGGACCCTATGGAAATTTCGAACAAAAAATCAGGACAAATCTTATTTCTTTTGAAAAGTTTAGGCAACCAAATCACACAAAATTTTGAAAAAACAACGGATGTCAGCCTCACTCGTTATCAAATGCTGGTTTTGCTCACTGAAAATGAAATAGTTTCGCAAAGTGAGATCCAGCATGCTTTGCACATTGATCAATCTGCAATCACCAGACATCTAAAAATATTAGAAAGTTATGAATTTGTGGAGCGCAAAAGAAATCCGGAAAATAATCGCGAAGTCTTAGTTAAGATCACTGAAAAAGGAAAGCACATGTTTAATAGCTGTACGCCGGGAAAGAAAGAAGTGATCGGACAGTTATACGAAGGAATAACTTCTGAAAAAATCGATGATCTGATTGAGACACTTCTCTTGTTGTATAACAATTCTAAAGAGGCGGGTAAATAGGTGGAGCCGTACAATTATTTTTAAAATTGCTGTCATGCTGATTTTGTGTTTTTTTAATCATAGATCTAAAATTCATTTAAAAGAAAGAGGAAATATTATGAGTAAAACTTTTAAAGAAAATAATTTCGAAAAAATCTTGAGAGGACGCAAATCTATACGCGAATATGATGAAACAGTAAAAATATCAAAAGAAGAAATGGAAGCTATTTTAAACGATACAGTATTGGCCCCTTCTTCTGTCAATATGCAATCTTGGCGGTTTATAGTGGTTGAAAGTGATGAGGCGAAAGCAAAATTAAAACCTTTAATTCGTTTTAATACGAGACAAAATGACACTTCTGCTGCCATGATTTTAATTTTTGGCGATAGGAAATGTTATGAGTTTGGCGAGGAAATTTTTGAAAGGGCCGTTGCTGAAGGAAAAATGCCTGAAGAAATGAAGGAAAAACAGTTGGCGGAAGTTATTCCTTATTATAAAAATTTAACAAGGCAGCAAATGAATGACATTGTCAAAATCGACGGCAGTCTGGCAGCGATGCAGTTAATGCTGGTTGCTCGTGCTTACGGATATGATACCAACCCTATGGGAGGCTTTGAAGCAGACCAATTGGCGGAAGCTTTTGATTTAGATCCTGAACGTTACGAACCGGTCCTGATTGTTTCCATCGGGAAAGCAAATGAAGCAGGGTATAGTTCCATTAGGTTGCCAATTAGCAAAGTAGCTGCCTGGAAATAAACAAAGAAAAAATTTTTTAAAATATTTGTGATAATGATTTCAGGCTGTTTTTAAAAAGGAAATAGTAAAAATCAGGATAGACTCAAAGACACGATTTTTGCGTCAGAGTCTATCTTTCTAAAGTCATTATTTTGGATAGTTAGATCCTGATAAAATACTGAATAAAGGCAGGATTTCTTTTAGATTTGTTCTCAAAAATCTAATTTTTTAGCAGGCTCCTTACAAACTGGGACAGGAAGACCGATGCAACTTTAATGCTGCTCTAACTAACAGCCAGTTCACTGGTGTAAGAAATAAAAGAAAAAGGTCAATTTTTTTAATGACCGGCAATTTATAAATAAGTATTCTGGAGGTTATTTTTTTTGGAAAAAACGATATCAAATCAAACGCGCAATCTTTTAATGATCCTTTTATTAGTAATGGCTTTTACGGCTACTTTAAATCAAACATTGATGGTCACGGCACTGCCGCTGATGATGGATACATTAAAAGTAAACTTAAATACTGTTCAATGGCTGACGACAGGGTATGTACTGACTTTAGGCATCATAACACCGATATCGGCACTGTTATTTGAAAAAATAGGCAATCGCTTTTTGTTCTTGACCAGTGCCATTATTTTTTTCTTAGGCACCATATTGGGAGCTGTCAGCAATACTTTTTCTCTGGTTTTATTAGCGCGAATAATTCAGGCGGCTTCAGGAGGGATCATCGTTACTTTTACGCAGATATTATTATTAAGATTATTTCCCATCGAGAAACGCGGCGTCATTATTGGATATATTAATTTAGTGATTTCAGCGGCTCCCGCCATTGGACCGACGTTGTCCGGATTGATTTTGAACAAATTTAATTGGCATACTTTGTTTACTATGACTTTGCCTGTGACGGGGGTAATTATAATACTCGGTTTTTTCTTTCTTCCTAATTACTCCGAAGTAAAGAATATTAAAATCGATACTTTATCGATCGCATCTTCTATTTTTGGTTTTGGTTTGCTGCTTTCAAGTTTTTCGTTCTTTTTGACCACTCCCTTGTTGGCTGCAGTCTTATTTATATTTGGATTAATTATTTCCACTTTTTTTGTTTTTCGACAATTGGGAAAAAACAAGAATCCTTTACTAAACATTCGGCTGCTTAAAAATCATAGCTTCAGAAGCATGACGATAGCTATTATGATTATTTTTGGAATACTTATGGGAACAGAAACGATTTTACCGTTATATACAGAAAATATATTAAATTTATCAC
This sequence comes from Lactobacillales bacterium, assembly GCA_015655485.1. Taxonomy (GTDB): domain Bacteria; phylum Bacillota; class Bacilli; order Lactobacillales; family Vagococcaceae; genus JAATEZ01. Next base: position 4,821 of record JAATEZ010000161.1, read on the forward strand.
CTTTAAATACAGGTCTTATTATGCTGCCTGGTGCAGCGGTCATGTCACTGATGTCTCCATTTATTGGGAAAGTGTATGACAAATACGGCATGAAAATGATCACGATCGTGGGGATAGTCTTAGTTGTTCTTTCCTGTCTTCCGATGATGCGGTTGACAGAAGAGACATCCGTTTTATCGATCATCATCGTCTTTACTTTGCGGATGGCGGGCCTTGGTTTATTGATGACGTCAATAACCACGGAATCATTCAAGCAGATCTCACCTGGACAGATGAGCCATGCCACCGCTTTAAATAATTCTCTAAGACAAGTAGGCGCTTCATTTTTTAATACTTTAATGATTGGCATTTCAAGTATCCCCGCAAACTTTGTGGTTGGAGTTCAATGGGCTTTTGGCGGTACCTTGGTCATGGCAGCATTGATCATCCTCATTCTTGTGTTATATTTTAGTAAAAATACCAAAAATCCGCTAGACTCTTGAGGCTAGAATCGATTAGTAATTATTCTTCTCTGCGATTGTTTTAGAAAAAAATTCAATAGGAACAGATCAATAACAGTTTTTGAAATGATAAAAGAATTCGAAAGCGGCCGGTATTGTGAGCGGACAGGCCAAAAATCGAAAACTTGAAATGAAGTGTTTGATCTGTGTGCCGGTATATTAAGAAATTATAGAGATAACTGATTTTATTTAAAAGTCGGTTTCTTTTTTTTGTTATGCAGTGGAAGATTTTTTTGAAAAAAATAGATTGACAGTTGATAGCACAAAGTATATAGTTAACTACATAAGCAACTAACCGAATAACG
>JAATEZ010000154.1 GCA_015655485.1 Lactobacillales bacterium
ACATGGATCCCGGCAATTGGATCACATCTATTTCCGGAGGCGCACAATATTCCTATGCTTTGTTGAGTGTCATTTTACTATCTAGCCTGATCGCTATGCTTTTACAGAGTATGTCTGCCCGTTTAGGCATTGTGACAGAGTTGGATCTGGCACAAGCAACTAGGCTCCACACAGGAAAAAAACTAGGATTTGTCTTGTGGATCATTACTGAACTAGCTATTATGGCAACGGATATTGCTGAAGTCATCGGCGGTGCTATCGCCTTACAGCTCTTATTCAGCATCCCTATATTATACGGCGTTTTAATAACTACCTTAGATGTTTTACTCTTGTTATTGCTAACTAAATTAGGATTTAAAAAAATTGAGGCGATCGTTACTTCCTTGATCGCACTGATTTTTCTCATTTTTCTATATGAGGTTTTATTATCCGAACCAAAAATCGCTGAAATTTTAACCGGATTTATACCAACTACAAGGATCGCTACTGAAAAACCGATGCTTTTGCTGGCTCTTGGTATCGTCGGCGCAACGGTTATGCCTCATAATCTTTACCTTCATTCCTCTATTGTACAGTCTAGAAAATTAGATCACTCGGATGATGCCGCAGTGGGTCGTGCCATTCGTTTTGCTACTTGGGATTCTAATATCCAATTAACAATGGCCTTTGTAGTGAATTGCTTACTGCTGATTTTAGGAGCTGCCCTTTTCTATGGAACAAAAAGTGATTTAGGCAAATTTGTCAATCTTTATAACGCCTTAAAAAATCCCGATATCGTTGGTAAAGTCGCCAGCCCTCTGCTCAGTACACTCTTTGCCGTCGCATTGCTGGCATCTGGTCAAAATTCGACTATCACCGGTACTCTTTCAGGACAGATCGTTATGGAAGGATTTATCCATTTAAGAATGCCCTTGTGGATGCGTAGGGTAGTGACCCGCTTGATTGCTATTATTCCAGTCATTTTTTGTGTCATTCTCTATCGCGGCAATGAGAACAGTATTGAAGATTTGCTCTTGTATACTCAAGTCTTCTTGAGTATCGCTTTACCAGTCACCATCATCCCTTTAACAATCTTTACCAGCAGCGATAAAATAATGGGTAAATACGTGAACCCACTATGGATGAAAATTCTCGCTTGGATCGTTACCATTGTTTTGACCTTATTAAATTTGTTTTTAATTTATGGAACATTGAGCTGACAAGATCTATACTTCTAAAAAAACAAAGGACTGCGTAAAATCCATTTTCAACGGGATTTTACGCAGTCCTTTGTTTTAGTTCTCAGGTTTTAGTCCAAAATGCAATTTTTTAAAATTCTTGATAAACAGCCGGATCCTGATCAGCCAAGCGCCCATCCGCCTCAGTCAGATCACCAATCATTTCCATTTCTTGTGGACTTAATTCAAAATCGAAAACCGTCAGATTTTCATTTTGTCTGGTAGTAGAAGAAGATTTAGGAATGGGTACAGCCCCTATTTGATAGTGCCAGCGTAAAATAATTTGCGGAATCGATTTATGATGCACCTGCGCAATTTCTTGAATGGTGCTATTTTCTAATAAATTTGAAGAACGGCCTAGAGGACTCCATGATTCTGTAACGATTCCATGAGCTTTGTTCCAGTTACGCTGATTTTCCTGAGAAAAATAAGGATGCAGCTCAATTTGATTAACACTTGGCAATATACCTGTCTCCCGCTCCAGACGCTCAATATGTTCAGGCAGAAAGTTGCAAACACCAATCGAACGGACCAGTCCCCATTTCTGTGCCTCGATCAGCGCATGCCACGCTTCCACATATAAATCTTCTTTAGGATTAGGCCAATGGATCAAATATAAATCATAGTAATCCAGTTGCGCTCGATATAAAGATTCTTGTATCGTAATCAGTGCCTCCTGATAGTGATGATGACGGCCCGGTAATTTAGAGGTGACCCGCAACTGCTCTCTTGGGACCGAACTGCGCTTTACCGCGGTACCCAGAGTCCCTTCATTTTCATAATTAAAAGCAGAGTCCAGTAAACGATAACCAACATCGATAGCACTAGTGATTTGATTGACCCCCGCTGCCCCTTTGAGTTTATAGGTACCAAACCCGATCACAGGAATAGTTAAACCGTCATTTAGTGTGATTTCTGGTATTTGTCTTGCCATTTAAAAAACTCCCTCTCTTTTTAATAACTTTAGTTTATCATAGGAGAGCAAAATGGTCGATGATAGACATTTGAAACAACATAAAACTCTTTGTCAGCTATTGAAAAAAAGAATTCGCCGAATTAAAATGAAGAGAGCTGATCCAGAACCTGTAAACTTACCTGAGGAGAAAAAAATGTTTCAACAATTGAAAGCGAAAAAAAAAGAACCGATAAATATTTTAGTTACGATCGACGAGAATTATGCTCAACCGTTATTTACTATGCTCTATTCGTTATTCTTGAACAACTCCAAAGATTCTTTTAAGATCCATTTGATTTATGCTGACCTGTCTGATCAAACACGTTCTGCTCTTAATGATTTTTGTGAAAAATGGCACCATAAACTGTTTGAATATCCTTTTGATCCCACTCGTTTGGAAGGAGCCCCGATCACAAAGAGATATCCTCAAAGTATGTACTATCGCTTGTTAGCACACCGGATCCTCCCTTGCGATCTTGATAAAATTCTCTATTTGGATCCAGATATTTTAGTGATCAACTCGCTGGAAACATTGATTCAAACGGATATTTCCCATTATTTGTTTGCTGGAGCAGCCCACACCTCTCTTACAGGCGTTTCAGAGCACTTTAATCGCATCCGCTTGAACACTTATCAATCAGAAGGTTATTTTAATTCGGGAGTTTTGTTAATGAATCTTGGCCAAATGCGCAAAAGAATCAGTGAACATGATATTTTTTCTTATATCGATTCACATAAAATAGAACTTCTTTTGCCAGACCAAGACGTTTTAAATGGCTTATATGGAGATCAGATTTTACAAATTGCGGATGAATTATATAATTATGATGCCCGTAATTATCAAACTTATTATCTTGTCAGCTCTGGTAAAATCGATGTAGACTGGATAATGAAAAACACCGTTATTTTACATTTTTGTGGAAAAAACAAACCATGGAGTCCTTCCTATGGTCGAAAATTCGCTGTATTATATAAACATTATCATTCTCTAAGTTTACGCTGATCCCGCCGATAAGTTAGCAAAGTACCTGCACCTTTTTTCGAATTATTTTCTATAGAAAAAATGATGGCTTTTTCAGAAAATACTTGAATTTTCTGAAAACTAAGTTCAAAATAAAGAAGAAATCTATACAGTATAGGAATGATTAAGGAGGAATTCAATTTTGAAAACAAGAAAAATTGGGATTATCGGAACCGGACATGTAGGATCACATGTTGCTTTCGCCCTTGCTACACAAGGAGAAGCAGATGAACTTGTTTTGATTGATATCGATCAAAACAAGGCGGTTGCCCAAGCCTTGGATGTAACAGATGCCGTCAGCTATCTGCCGCATCAAGTAACGGCTTATGCTGGAGACTATGCCGACTTAAAAGACGCTGATCTGCTAGTGATCAGTGCTGGTCCGCTGCCAGCACCGGATCAAAGCCGGTTGGAGACTTTAGGTGCAACGATGGAAGTATTAGCCGATATCCTGCCTCAACTTAAAAAATCGGGATTTTCTGGAATCATCGTCAGTATCTCTAACCCGGCTGACGTTGTCGCTACTTACATCCAGGATTATCTGGACTATCCTAAACATAAAATTTTAAGTACTGGTTGTGTTTTAGACTCCGCTAGACTGCAGTCCCGGCTGGCTCAATTGCTAGAAGTCAACCGGCGTTCTTTGGTCGCTTATTGTTTTGGTGAGCACGGCGGCTCAGCAATGGTTCCTTGGTCGCAAGTCCGCGTAGGCGGACAAAAATTAGCTGATTTTATTGCGGCCACTGAAAAAAAAAACATCCATTATGCTGCGATTTTAGATGAAACAAAAGAAGGTGGTTATGTAGTACTCCGCGGCAAGGGTTCTACCGAATTTGGTATTGCCAGTTCACTCGTCGAAGTCGTTCGAGCGATTTTCCATGATGAACATAAAGTCCTGCCCGCTTCAGTTTATTTGCAGGGCGAGTACGGTCAAACAGGAATTTTCACTTCAGTTCCGGCTCTCATTGGTAAAACCGGTGTTGAAAAAATCATCCAATGGGAACTGACGAATAAAGAAAAAACTGCCTTTGACTATTCTTGTCAAGTAATTCGAGATAATTATTTAAAAGCCAGAGAATTGAAAATTTTGGCAAACACTGTCCGTACAAAAAACCAATGAGTTCATATGGACTCTAAGCAAATAGCCACTACAGCTATTGATGTCACATAAACTTTATAACAGTCTTCTTTTTCGTCTGTTATAAAGTTTTATTTATTGAATCGTTACAGCCGTTCCGCTGCAAGTGATCATTAACATTCCATTATCTGATCCTAAAACTTCATAATCCATCTTGACCCCAATAATTGCATGGGCACCCAAAGCTGCTGCCCGTTCCTGCATTTCAACAATAGCTTCTTCTCTTCCTTTAGTCAGTTCTTCTTCATATCCTTTGGAACGTCCGCCAAACATATTACGGACCCCAGCTCCAAAATCTTTCAGTAAATTGACCCCCTTAATGACTTTTCCAAAAACGACCGCATGATACGTAAGTGTTTCTTTTCCGCTGATTCCATTCGTTGTTGTAATAATCATTTTTTATGCCTGCATTTTTTTAATGGAACAAATTTAATTGATTTCCAAAGAAAATGAACCAGTATAAATCGTATGCGGTGCTAGACTGACTTCACCTAAATGTTCATAAAGGACCGTTTCTTCTAATACTCCGTTTTTGAGAAAGAAGATCTCTTCTCTTTGCAAAAGCTGAAGCTTATCAGTAGCATTTAAAAGGCTTACCACATATTGATCATTGATAAACCTGACCACGCCTAATAAGGAAGGCGTATAAAACAGCTGCAAGTCCCCATGGATCAGTTCAGGATGCTTTTTTCTAAACAAGGCCCATTCTTTATAAATATTCATGATTTTCTCATTTTCATGTCCCCATGGATAAAATCGACGATTATCCGGATCAGCCTGACCGCTCAATCCAGCTTCATCCCCATAATAAATACACGGTACCCCAGGCAAAGAAAAAAGTAGTCCCACGACCTGCTTTAATAAAGCCGTTTCACCAGCCAGTTCCGTGAAAATTCTTTTCGTATCATGGGTCCCAATATTATTGAGATTATTATAAAAAACAGCTGGCGGGTAATTTTCCTGCAACGTCATTAAAGCGACAGCGATTTCTTTAGGAGAAACTGTTCCTCTAACAAAATCCAGAATTTGTGTTCGAAAGGGATAGTTCATCATTCCGTGAAGCTCTCTACCATAAACATATTTTCTGCGTTTTTCATAGGCTATCTTGTTGGAGGCATCCTCCCATACTTCACCGATCAGGACCCGCTCATCAAATTGATCAAGATTCTCCCGGATTCCTTGAATAAATTCATCTGGTAATTCATCTGCCACATCTAATCTCCAGCCATCCACTCCTAATTTATTCCATTTGCTCAAAACACTATGCTCATTTTTACCATAAATAAACTGCTGGAAATCAGGATTTTCTTTGTTAATTTCAGGCAAATCCAACACATCCCACCAGGATTTGTACTTGATCGGATAATCAGTAAATTCAAACCAGGGATAATAAGGGCTTTCTTTGCTCTGAAAAGCACCTGTTTCGTCTGAATAATCATTTTTTTTATTAAAATAACGACTGTTCATGCCAACATGACTAAAAACACCATCCAGTATCAAATGCATTCCTCTTGCATGCAGGGCAGATAGCAGCGCCACTAAATCTGCTTCCTCGCCCAGCATCGGGTCGATCTTCAAATAATCTGATGTATCATAACGATGATTGCTTGCGGCTTCGAAAATTGGATTCAGGTAAACAACTGTCACACCTAGTTCTTCTAAATAAGGCAATTTTTCAATAATGCCTGCTAAATTTCCGCCAAAAAAATCCCAGCGTGAAACGGCTCCAGTCTCATCCTTGATATACATTGGATCATCCAAAGGCGTCGCATAGATAAATGTATTTTTTTTAGGATGGATTATTTCTCCTTTGGACGCTCCGTTAAAAAAGCGGTCAGGAAAAATCTGGTAGGCAACTGCTTCTCTATACCACTTTGGAGCCCTATCTTTTTTTTCATAACAAGTGATCTGATAGGGGTAGATCTGTGCCTCGCACCGGTCTATCTTGCCGGCCCCGCCTTTGCCGTTATCACAGCCGTAAAAATAAGTATGAGGACCGTCGCCTTCCCACTGAATTATTCGAAAATAATAGAAGTAGATCCCCACGCCTTCAGAAAAAAAATAATCACAAGAATATCTGACCGCATCTTGTGAGTCCATCATCAAATACTCTATTCCTTTAGAACCGTCTTCTTTACGCATCAAAAGCTCCACAGAATGAATATTCTCTCCATAAACAGTTATCGAAAAGTGGACCTGTTCGTCTTTTTTGCAAGCACCAAAGGGAAACTTGTATTCTCTTTGCCATGAATCATATTTGATCGATACCATTTTTGACTTTTCTCCTTTAAGTGTCTAACTGACTATAAAAAAGCAAGAAGAAAAAAGCCGCTTTTTAAGGAACAAAAGAAGCCTGATTGATCCTGCGTGAAACTTCTTGTTATTTAAATAACTCAATTTCGTCTTTGGGTTTCCTCTATTTGCTGATATGCCAAATATCTTCCGCGTATTTTTTCACTGTATCATCTGCTGAAAAATTTCCGGCATTAGCAATATTGATCAAGCTCATTTTCGCCCACTTTTCACGGTCTCTGTAAGCTGCTTCCACTTCTTCTTGGATATGACAATAAGCAGGAAAATCTTGCAGGATAAAGTATTCATCGTTATATTGGATCAAAGAGTCAAAAACTTCTTTGCCCTCTCGCTCGACCCCTGGAATCGTTCCATCAACAAAAGCATCCAAGATATGCTTGATAACAGGATCTTGATCATAAATTTTTCTGGCTGCATAATCATTAGACTCATAGTAATCATAAACCTCTTGCTCTGTCAGACCAAATATAAAAATATTTTCATTTCCAACACTTGCTTTGATCTCCACATTGGCTCCATCTAGTGTGGCTACTGTGACTGCCCCATTCAGCATTAATTTCATGTTGCTGGTTCCCGAAGCTTCCTTAGAGGCTAAAGAGATTTGTTCGCTGACATCCGCTGCCGGAATGATCAATTCTGCTAAAGAAACATTATAGTTTTCCAAAAAAATTACTTTCAATTTTCCTTGGATGTTAGCGTCTTGATTGATCAATGACGCTACAGCGTTGATACACTTGATAATAGCCTTGGCATAATGATAACTCGGAGCAGCCTTGGCCCCAAAAATAAAGACTCTGGGAATCCTATCCGCATCAGGATCCTCCTTTAATTCAAAATATAGTTTCAGAATATGCATCAGGTTAAGTAATTGGCGCTTATAGGCATGGAGCCGTTTGATTTGGACATCAAAAATCGCTGAAGTATTCAGCTCGATTCCATAATTTTTGAAGCAGTAGGCTGCTAATTGCTGCTTGTTAAGTTCTTTGGTTACAGTCAGCTCATTCAGCACTGCCGGATCATCTTGGTAAGCCTTTAACAAGCTCAATTCTTTGGGATCCCTGCGCCAGAAAGTCCCAATCGTTTTATCCAGCAACTGCGATAAGGGCTCGTTTGCCAGCTGTAACCATCTTCTCTCTGCGATTCCATTTGTTTTATTGTTGAATCTTTCTGGATATAATACATAAAAATCATGCAAAACTTTGTTTTTAAGTAGATCTGAATGAAGTTTGGCTACTCCATTGGTGCTGTGACTGCCTATGATCGCCATATTGGCCATATGGACATAACCATCCTGAATGATCCTAGTTTTTTTGACTAGATCATATCCCACTTTTGGCGTCATTTCATTGATAAACCGCTGGTCTATTTCATAGATGATCTGATAGATCCGCGGCAGTAATTCTTGGACCATGCTCTCAGTCCATTTTTCTAACGCTTCCGCCATGATCGTGTGATTGGTATAACTCATGACTTTCACCGTAATATTCCAAGCCATTTCCCAGGGAACGGCATTTTCATCCAGAAGGATCCGCATCAATTCAGGAATGCAGAGTGCCGGGTGCGTATCATTGATATGCACAGCGATCCTTTCCGGCAAGCGATCCAAAGACCAGCCCATTCCTTTATAGTAACGGACAATGCTTTGGATCCCTGCTGAAACAAAAAAGTATTCTTGTTTTAACCTTAGCAGGCGGCCTTCATATGAAGAATCATCCGGATAGAGAACGGCTGTTATATCTGCTACACTTTCTCGTTGTTCACTATGCAAAAACTTTCCTTCGTCCTGCTCAGGGATCTCAGCTTTCCATAAACGCATTGTGTTGATCGTGTCACTCTCATAACCAACCATGGCCGTATCATAAGGGACGGCGTTGATGATTTCTTGATTTTCATAGTGCGGCAGCAATCTCCCTTGCTGATCAGCCAATAAATAGACTTGTCCGCCAAAACCAATCGTCACCGATTTGTGTTCTTTCCTGACTTCCAATGCATTGCCGCCTTTTAACCAATTATCCGGGATCTCAACCTGATATCCATCAACAAACTTTTGTTTGAACAACCCATAATCATAACGAACTCCATTGCCGTTACCAGGCAAATCACAAGTTGCCAGTGAGTCCATAAAACAGGAAGCCAAGCGGCCAAGCCCGCCATTGCCCAAAGCCATATCAGGTTCCGCAGTGGCGACCTCATCTAAATCAAGCCCTAAATCAGCCAGACCTTCTCGGACAGTATCAATGATCCCTAAATTCAATAAATTGCTTTTTAACAACCTGCCGGGTAAAAATTCGATTGAAAAATAAAACAATTCTTTGACTTCATTTTTATATTTTCTTTTGTTTGTTTGACGCCATTCATCTCCATAATATGCCTTCACTAATGAACCGAGAGAATAGTACAGCTCATAATTGGATGAATCATCCAGATCCAAGGCAAACCGTTCGTGTAATCTTTGTTCAAAATCTTTTTTAAATTGTTTTTTTGTCAGCTGCATAGCTAACCTCCTATACCCAAATGGGTCAAAATGCTTTTATCTCTTGGTACAAATCAATATAGAGTTTACCGGATTGGGTCCAGCTAAAATCTTCCGCCATGGCTTGCTTAAAAAGCTTCCGCCAAATCTTTGGTTCCTCCCAATACAGCCGGTTCGCAAAATTGACCGTATTCAACAAGACTTCTTTGTGAAAATCAACAAATCCAAATCCAGTGCCTGTCTGTACAATTGGATTATAAGGCTTCACCGAATCCTTCAGCCCCCCTACCTCATGAACTAGCGGTAAGCTGCCATAGCGCATCGCGATCATCTGAGACAATCCACACGGCTCAAAAGCCGAGGGCATCAAAAACAGATCACTGCCAGCGTAGAATAATTGCGCTAATTTTTCATCAAAAGATATACTGACAGATAATTTATCCGGATTATGCTCTGCGTAGTAGCGAAATCCATTCTCGATTTCTGGATCTCCTGTTCCTAATACAACGATTTGCACGTTTTTTCCTAAAATTTGCGGCAGAGTTTCTAATAACAACTGACAGCCTTTTTGCGCGGTCAATCGCGTGACCATGGCAAATAATGGGATCTTGTTTGAGACAGGTAAATCCATCCGTTCCTGTAAAGCTGCCTTATTTTTTAGTTTCATCGGCCAGCCGATTTTAGTGAAATGCTGTGGAATATCCGGATCTGTCTGCGGATCATACAACTCGGTATCGATCCCATTTAAGATTCCGCTTAACTTGGGACTCTCCATTTTCAAAATTTCATTCAGCCCTTCACCAAAATCCTTCGTCTGAATCTCTCCTGCATAACTCGGGCTGACGGTCGTCACCTTCGTTGCATATTGAATACCCGACTTTAAAAAATTCACCGCATTCCCAAAACGAACCTTGCCGTTATAATACAGATCCATGTTCATTCCAAATAGTTCTTCTAAAACATGCGGATCATACATTCCTTGAAACTGGAGGTTATGGATCGTCAGCACTGTCTGGATCGAACGATACTCCTCAATAAAGCTGTATTTTTCTTTCAAAAGAGCTGGGGCCATCGCCGTATGATAGTCGTTTACATGCAAAATATCCGGAATGAAGCCAATTTCCAGCATCATTTCAATCAGTGCCTGTGTGAAAAATGCGTAACGTTCGCCATCATCATAATAACCATAAACATTCTCTCGATCAAAATAATATTTATTATCAATAAAATAATAGGTCACTCCATTCCATTCCAGGCTCTCCACTCCGCAATATTGATTGCGCCAACCGACTGAAACATAAAAATGCGTGACAGTTTTCAA
>JAATEZ010000167.1 GCA_015655485.1 Lactobacillales bacterium
CCGAGCTTTACTATTTTACTGACTGGCCGGCTGGTCCAGGCGGTTGGAGTAGGAATGTCCATGCCCTTATTGCAGAATATTATGCTGTCCATCTTCCCGCCGGAAAAACGCGGTGCCGCCATGGGCATGGCAGGGATCGTGATTGGATTGGCTCCTGCATTAGGACCAACCCTTTCCGGCTGGATCATTGATCACTATTCATGGCGCGATTTATTTGGCACGATCATTCCTATCGTGATACTTGTGCTGATTTTAGCCGTATTTCTAATGAAAAGTGTCATCGAACTTTCGCATCCAAGCCTGGATATTCTATCCGCATTAATGTCGACACTGGGCTTCGGCAGTCTTTTATACGGTTTCTCCAGTGTCGGCGACAAAGGTTGGGGAAGTCTTCAAGTTATAGGATTTCTGTTCACCGGAAGTCTCTTTATCGCATTATTTGCCTGGAGACAACTAAAAATCCCGCATCCTTTTCTGGAATTGCGTGTATTTAAATCAAAAACTTTCACCTTCGCTGCGATTCTTTCCGGGGTAACCAACATGGCGATGGTTGGTGCCGAAATGGTTTTACCCTTATACATCCAAAATATCCGGGGAGAATCAGCTTTCCATTCAGGCTTGATGTTATTGCCCGGAGCATTAGTCATGGGCTTGATGATGCCGATAACAGGCAGGATTTTCGATAAATATGGGGCCAAACGAATGGCCAGTGCAGGAATGTTTATTTTAACGGCTGCTACTTTGCCTTTCGCCTTTCTAACAAAATCGACACCTGTTCCTGATATCATGGTGTTGTACGCGATTCGGATGTTTGGAATCTCCATGGTAATGATGCCGGTAACCACTCTGGGAATGAATGCTCTGCCCGCTCATTTGATCAGTCACGGAACTGCCGTCAACAATACTTTCCGGCAGGTAGCCAGCTCTATCGGAACAGCGATCCTGATCAGTGTGCTGACCAATACGACCAAGGGAAATCTGCCCGGCAAGGAAATTCTGGCTTCCACCCCATTAGCCTATAAAGATCAAGCTATTTCAGCGACTCTATCTGGTTATCATGCGGCCTTTTTTGTCGCTTCAGCCTTTGGTCTTCTCGGCTTTGTGATCACCTTTATGTTAAAAAACAAGACTAAGGTGGAAGTTACTGAAGGGGGACAAGAGCTATGATTTTGATCTGTTTGATCCTTAGTGTGATACTTTTTGCTTTTAGCTGCATTTTTTCTACAAAAACGATCCAAATGGTTTTTGCTTTTCTATTTGGCGGAATATTTGTGGCCAGCTTGATCCTTTTGATCGCCAACAGCTCTTACCATTTCGGCATGGAACAAACGGTAGAAACTAAAACAAGCACGCTCGTTTCTAGCACGGATAACGCGGGCGCGGATCTGCTGCTTTATCAACCATTAGGAAACGGTAAAGAAACCGTCTATTTATATCGAACAAATACCTCTCAAAAAAAACCGTCTCAAACTGGAACAGATCAAGTAAAAAACAGCGTCATTAAAAATGCTGCTAAAGCAAAATATGTGCGCAAGACTACTCGGTGGGTCTATAAAAACAAATACTATAAGTTCCTGTTTAATATTTCGAACAACAATCATGAATATGTTCGGCAGCAGAATATTTTCTATACTCCTCAAAATTGGGTCACATTGACAACGGCTCAAGCAAAAAAACTAGCCAAACTAGTCAAAGAAAATAAAGAGACGATAGAAACGGATGCCAAAGCCTTTGTTCAGGAAAAAATGGGAGAACTGCTCAAGCAGGATCCCACCATGGACGAAGCCGCTCAACAAGCCATGATCAAAAAGCTGAGCGCAGAATACCAGCAGGAAAGTCTCACTAAATTATTAGCAGAAGTAAAAAAATAACTTGATTTTAATACAAAAAACTTCGCTCAGCTGATTTTTACTGCGCGAAGTTTTTTGTATTTGATTTTAAGAGAATTCAGTTGTGATAAGATCTCAATTAGAACAATGAAGGCTCCTTTATGGCCGCCTAAATATTTAGAACTTTATCCAGAAAATTTTTCGTCCGTTCGTTATGAGGACTTTCAAAGATCTGCTGCGGCGTTCCATCCTCCAGGAAATTTCCCTCATCAATAAACATGACGCGATTGGCTACTTCTTTGGCAAAACCCATTTCATGTGTCACGATGACCATGGTCATGCCTTGATCTGCCAGCTTTTTCATGACACTCAGAACATCGCCGACCATTTCCGGATCCAGAGCAGAAGTCGGTTCATCAAATAACATGATATCCGGGTCCATGGCCAAAGCACGCGCGATCGCCACCCGTTGTTTTTGTCCCCCTGATAAACTTTCCGGATACACATCTTTTTTATCCGTCAGGCCCACCGTTTCCAAAAGTTTCATCGCCCGGGCCTCAGCTTCTTTACGGCTTTTTGTCTTTAAGTCCGTGGGAGCCAAAGTGATATTTTCCAGAACAGACAGGTGGGGAAACAGATTAAAATGCTGAAAAACCATGCCTATATGCTGACGAACTAAATTGATATTTGTATTTTTATCCGTTAGATAGGCGCCGTCAATGATGATCTCGCCGCTGGTGGCTCCTTCTAAACCATTCAAACAGCGCAGAAAAGTACTTTTCCCGGAACCTGAAGGCCCAATGATACAAACGACCTCGCCATCATTGATCGAAACATTCACATTATTTAAGACCGTATCGTTCCCAAATTTTTTCACTAAATTTTCGACTAGTATTTTTTCAGCCATATCATTTCGCCTTCCTTTCTAAGACCTTGGCCAGTTTAGTCAATGCTGTAATGACCACTAAATACATGACAGCGATAATGAAGTAAACCAGCGTGCTTTGAGTGGTTCTTGCGACAATGATTTTTCCTGTCTGCAATAATTCGATGACACCGATAGAAGAAATAATTGTTGTGTCCTTCAACGAAATCACAAATTGGTTAACAAAGGAAGGCAGCATGATTTTTATCGCCTGAGGCAAAATAATTTTCTGCATCGTCCGGCCATAAGGCAGGCCCAGACTTCTGGAGGCCTCCATTTGCCCGACTGGCACTGCATTGATCCCGCCGCGGACAATTTCAGCGATATAAGCACTCGCATTTAAGGTCAAGGTAATGACCCCGGCAGTAAAGTCAGGAATAGTAAAAGGCAGGATCCCCGGCAAGCCAAAGAAAATAAAGAAAGCTAAAACCATCATCGGGATTCCCCGAATCACGTCTACATAAATCCCGGCAATGACCTTTAAGAACTTGAGCGGAGAAACGCTCATAAGACCTAATAAAATCCCGATGATCAACGCTAAGGCGAAAGATACAAGAGAAAGGACGATCGTCTTCCCAAGACCGCTTAATAAAGCCTTATAGTTGTTTTGGATCAAACCGATAATCGTTGACTCGTCTGCCGTATCTGAGGTTGCTTTTGCTTCTGAAGCTGTTGTTTCTCCTGAAGAAATATACTTAGCGACAATTTTATCATATTGTCCATTTTCTTTTAATTTCGCCAGGCCTTCATTAAACATCTTTA
>JAATEZ010000418.1 GCA_015655485.1 Lactobacillales bacterium
ACATTCAAAGCCATCAGGATCCACCGTGATATGTCCAATTTCACCTGCTGCTCCGACCGCTCCATGAAGTAAATTTCCTTCAGCGATGATCCCGCCGCCGACACCTGTTCCAAGCGTAAGGAAAGTAACATCCGGACTATTCTCGCCCGCACCTTTCCAGCGCTCTCCCAATGCAGCTACATTGGCATCGTTATCTATAGCAAAAGGAATACCTAATTCGGCTTCGATCTGCTCCTTGACCAACTGCAGCGTGGCCCAATTTAAATTATAGGCACCAATAACGGTTCCTTTTATTCGATCAACAGTCCCTGGAGATCCCATACCAATTCCAATAAAATCTTTATTAGTAAGCTGGTAGAGATTTAATCGATGCTTCATCGATGCAATAATATCTGGTACAATATGCCGGCCGTCCTCTTGGATATTTGTTTCAATACTCCACTTTTGCTGTATCTCTCCAGTCTCCGTCATTATTGCAAACTTGACCGTTGTCCCGCCCAAATCGATTCCTAATAATTTTCTCTCCATGACACCTGCTCCTCCTACTCTTCTTCTGTGCGGCTTTCTTCCAGCCGATGTTCCCTTCTTAAAACGATCCAAGCAGAGCTATAGGTCCTTTCATCGATCAGACGGCTGTCGTAAAGATTTTTCAACTCAATACTCATTAACTCGATATCCCAGATCCGTTTTCCCACATAAATAAAAATGCCGAATTTTTTTAACAATTGCTGAACGTCGTAAAGATTCTTCAACCGATCCTCACATCCTACTATTTTTTAAAAGAAAGAACAACTTTTGTTATTTTCTTTTAACGGTAAATTTTTCAAGCCTATTTTTGATACCCCCAAATAATAAAGACAGCTACTAAAAAAATATAAATCAAGCCGCTGATCACTCTAATATGAATATTCAACTCATCCTTCTTTTGCGGAACAGAAACACAGTATGAAGTCAACATTCCTCCAACTAAACCGCCTATATGCCCCATGATATCTACGCCGGAACTAAATAGATTAAAAACCAGATTCATAACGATGAACAGGCCGAAATTCCGCGCAAGATTTTGGATAAACGGATCATTATGATAAATTTTTGTCAATACAAGAAAAGTAGCAAAGAGTCCAAATAGAGAAGTACTGGCCCCGGCCGAAATACTGTTCGTTTGACCAAAACAAAAGCTGAAAACATTCCCGGCGATACCGCTTAACATATAGATAAGAAAAAAACGCCAATGCCCAAAGATTCCTTCTGCTTGTTGACCAATATAATACAATGTGACAGAATTTATTACAATGTGCATCAAACCGATGTGAATAAAAACAGGCGTAATAAAACGCCACCACTGATTTAACTGAATAATATAGTCTCGATTCATAGCTCCAAAATTATTTAAAATTCTAATATTTTGTGAACCGCCGACCCCCCGGCCATAAATTTCCATGGCAATATAGATCAGTACTTGCAAACCCAGAAAAAAGTACATCACAAAAGGTTGACGACCGATCCTTTTTAATTTCATTTGTGTCTGATAATTCATATCCCAGCCGATCCTTCCTCAAAAATATTTTTATTGACAAACAGCAACAGGCAAATGATCAGCAAATAATATGATGTATCGGCAAATCATATTCTGCGGGCTGCCATTCATTGGAGAATTGTTCAGAAAAAACTAACGAACAGGTCTCCCCATAAAACCCGGACAAGATACGGTCAAAATATCCCCCGCCAAACCCAATCCGATATCCTTTAGGATGAAAAACCAGGCCGGGAACTACCATTAAATCGATGGCTTCCAAAGAGACCTCCTGCCCAGAAATAGGCTCCTTGACTCCAAACTTCGTAAGCCGGCATTCACTTTCCGGATAATAGTCAATAAACTCCATCTGATAGTTTGACAGTGTTCTTGGTACAACTATTCGTTTTCCTTGCTCCCATCCGGCTTGGATCAACGGCTGTGTATCTAATTCAATAGCTAATGAAAGAGTTAAAGCAATCGTTTTTGAATCCTGCCAAAGATCGCTCTCAAGAATTTTTCTATGCAGTTTTTTTTCCCTGGTTTGCTTGTTTGCAGGCGACAGAGCTATTTCCTCAAGCTTTTGTTTCATTTGATTTCTTAATTGTTTTTTGTCCATTTCAATA
>JAATEZ010000274.1 GCA_015655485.1 Lactobacillales bacterium
TTAAATTTTAAAAAAAAAAACGACAATAAGTCGCTGAACTCTTTGTCGTTTTACATTTTTTTCTTTTATGATCTTGTTCCGTTCCACTATTCAAAATCAATCTCCATAATAATAGGAGGCTCCGCTATTTTTATTGTTTTCTGCTCCATTATAAATCGTTCCCAAAACATTCGCATTCACATTTTGTAAAAGTCGCTTTGCTCGTATCAAAGCATTTTTATTAGAAATTCCTTCTCTGACCACAAGAATAGTCCCATCTGCTTTCGCTGCCATGATCTGGGCATCCGTCACAGCCACGATTGGAGGCATGTCAAAAATAATTAAATCAAAACTCCCCTTCAATTCGGCAACTATTTCTGCCATTCTTTTGGAGGCCAGCATTTCAGATGGATCAGGCGGTTTAGGTCCGCTTGGCAGGATCCATAAGCCGTTTACACCCGAATCACGAATCATTTGATGCGCTTCAGCGCTTCGATCGCGCAACAAAGTACTCAATCCCTTGCCATTACTCAAAAAAAACGAATCAGCAATCGTTGGTTTACGCAAATCCGCATCAATCAATAATGTTTTTAACCCCGCATCTGCAAATACGACTGCTAAGTTCGCGGAAGTTGTAGATTTCCCCTCATCTGGACCTGAAGAAGTCACCACGATCGTTCTTAAAGTTCGATCAACCATCGCATACTGGATGTTTGTCCGAATGGTTCGATACTGCTCAGATATAACTGAAGTCTTATCTGCTACTGTTACTAGACTGACTATTTTTTTATGTTTTCTCTTGGCTTTTTTTCCAAACATTCCGTTTCTCCTCTGCTTTTTATCTGCTTAGATATCTTCTATATTCTATTCTTGGAAAAATTATTTGAATGATTGATTTAAAAAATGAAAGAACGAAAGCCGGATCAATAATTCAGTTCAAAAAAATTTTTACGACTGAGTTCAATATATTATTATTCGGAAAAAAAGAAACAATGTTAATAGCCGGCAAGAAAATAAACCGGCAAAAAAGAATTCAGATTCCTTCTTGCCGGTTTATTGATTTTATTTCAGAGATTTTTTATTTACTTTTTTTCTATCCGATTTCATGACTATCGAAATAATTAGAACGACAAGAATCAAAACCCCTTTTGCCGTTCTATTTTCTTTAATTTGTCAACTGTGCTTTTAATAGAGTTTGGACCCGCGTCAATTCATCTGCCGAGATATCTTGATAAGAAATTTCATCCCGCATCACTCCGGTTCCCTGAAGCTGGTCTGTTTTAATGTTGCCTAAAGCCGAACTGTAATTTTTTTGGATATCCACTAAGTTATCCCATGTCAAATCCGTTTTCATATTGCTCTTTAAAGCACTCAAAATATCTTGATAACTGGTCAATGTTTTGATGCTGATTGCTTTCTTGACAGTTGCCGTAACTACTTTTCGCTGACGTTCCTGCCGGCCGTAATCTCCGTTAGGATCATCATAACGCATGCGCGAATAAGCCAAGGCCTTTTTTCCATCCAGCTGGACTGTTCCTACAGGGAAAGTATAGCCATCATAAGTGAATTCTAACGTGTTGTTGACTTCGATACCGCCTACTGCATCAACGATCTTTTTTAAACCGGCCATATTAATGGACACATAGTGGTCGATCGGTATATCCAGAAGATTTTCGACCGTTGCCATAGACATGGCTACACCGCCAAAAGCATAGGCATGATTGATTTTATCCATTGTCCCGCGGCCGATGATCTCAGTATAGGTATCACGAGCAATACTGACCATCGTCGTTTGCCCGGTTTTCGGGCTGACTGTTACGACCATAATGGTGTCCGAGCGACCTTGATCATCCCGTCCCAAATCCCCAGTATCCACTCCTAATAACAAAACTGAAAATGGATCCCCAGAATCAATACTGACTGCTTCATCCCGCTTAGAATCGCTGGTGATCCTGGTCACCGGTTCGTTGATATCCTTAACTGTCCCGGTCACATCACTATATATTTTCCATGCATAACCGCACACGCCCAATACTAAAACGAGTAATACGCCTAATATTCCTAAAAAAATTTTTTTCCCTGTAGACATGGGTCCACTCCTTTTTCATACTAGCATTAATTTATCCACAGTATAACACTACTCAAAACCATATGAAAAGAAATTTCGAAAATAA
>JAATEZ010000396.1 GCA_015655485.1 Lactobacillales bacterium
AAAAAATCATCATGGCAGTCAAATATAAACTTCTGGAACTAAATTTATTGATCAACCAGGCACTGATAGGAATCATGATCC
This sequence comes from Lactobacillales bacterium, assembly GCA_015655485.1. Lineage (GTDB taxonomy): Bacteria > Bacillota > Bacilli > Lactobacillales > Vagococcaceae > JAATEZ01. Next base: position 82 of record JAATEZ010000396.1, read on the forward strand.
CATTGACTAATAGGAATCCGGTAGTCAGCCATTGCACACTCGAAGCGGAAATATCAAAGTATTTCATCAACGTTGGAAAGGCCGTCGTCAGTAAAGTTTGATTTAATACTGTACAAAAAGTTCCAATCAATAACACAGCAATCAAAAGGTTTCGATTGTAAGGTTTCCCATAAATATCGACATTTTCCTTTTTTTTCATGAGCCTTATTCACACTCTTTTCTAAAAATTTTCTGAAAGCAACACCAACTTTAATCTTTTTTTCGTCTTTTGTCAACCAGATTGACAAGGATGGCAATTATATTATAATTGGATTATACGAAATAGAACGGAGGGGATTTTTATCATGATGACAACCATTTTCAAAAAAATACTGCAAAATGAACGATTATTGATAGGGATCAGTGAATTAAGTGAAATGAGCGGCGTCTCTACCCGACAATTGCGATACTGGGAGCAGAAAGATTTTATCAAATCTGTTTCAAAAGAAGGCACATCACCCAGAAAGTATCGGTTAACAGTTGTTGTAAAAGTGGAAATGATCAAGAAGTATTTAGATGACGGTTTCAAGTTGAGCCGGGCGGTTGAAAAGGCAGAAGAAAAAATCCAGTTGCTCCGGCATATTCGTCGAGCTTATTCAAGTATGTTAAAAAATGTGGATGTTTTAGAAGATCGTTACACTATTTTTGAATATACAGCAGTGGATGATCAGCAACAGTCACTTTATGTGATCCATGATGAGCAAACGGATACTTCTCATTATCATTTCTTCTCAACAGATCATCCAATTACATTAGTAGAGATCGAAGCGCTTTTTAAAAGCAGGGCATAACTTTTCACGGGATTGAATTTCTTGCCGGCAGCTTTGACTTTTTTTATGCGAAAGAGAAATTTTTGGAAGTTTGCCCAGTGAGATTTGATTTATAGAGGGTTAAATATTTTTTTCGTTAAACAGGAACACTTTTTTGGAACCTTTCTTTCTATCTCGCTATACTGGGAGTATAAATAGAAAAATCTTTCAATCTTTCTCAGTTGAGCAAAATAGCTGTTGAAAAAATACGATTTTTAAAATCTTGCTGCTTATGGTTAAATTTACAAGCGAAATGATAGGCAAGGAGGAAGTGGATATGCAAAAAAATCTTAAAAATATTTTCTGTGTCATTGATTTTCAGCTGGATCATTTACCGAAAGACAGCTTGTTTTCTCTGCCTGATCTATACGGGAATGAGGCTTGGAAGCAGCTTTATATTGGGGATCGGGTGATGGCCGGCAATGCTTTTCGCCGAGAAGTGTTAAAGGGACATTATCCGGATGTTCGTCTATTGTCGGAAAAAGATCGTCAAAACCGAAGCCGATATCACAAATCTTGATCGGTTTCAAATCCTCATTGTCATTTGTTAAAAGAAAAATACCAATGAGCAGGTTAATGATCAGAAGCAATGACGGTCGTTGATCTGCTTTTTCAAGCAAGGCCTGCTGGAAAAAAATTTCTGGAATTTTCATATAAATTTAGAGAGGAAAACTGTTTCTTTTTTGCGCTTTTGTTCTCTGCATTTTATTTTCCATGATGTTTTTAACTGCAAAAACGGAAGTGTCGATGATTCATCGACACTTTTGTTTAAGAAAGGCTGTTGTCTGAGCGATTGTGTTTAAAAAATTTGGCATGGAATTTGCTACTATATATAATGATTCCTTCAAGCTGGGTGAGAAAAAAATCGGCGGCTTGTGACTTGAATCCTGTTAATAGTGCCGGGACTGCTTCTCAAAATAAAAAAGCACAAATAGTGTCGAAGCTGCCGAAAGGACAAAGAAAAAATTGGGGTCCTAGTGTTCAAGCAGATATTCATTGAAAAAAAGGAGTGCTGTATGTATGATAAAATATTTAGAAAAATTTCAGCAATTTGATTTACTCACTGTCCACAATCAGCTGTCTTTAGGGATTTTGAAAAGCGGGCATGTGGTTTTGCTTTACTTGGGGAAAAGACTTGGTACGGAGGATCTAAGTTATATAACTAAAGAGATCCAGCGGGCGAGCTATTTAGCGGATACCGATCATACGAAAGACTTCAAGTTAGAGCAGTATCCTTTAGTATGGCCGACTTATGGCAATCCGGATATGCGGACACCCGCTATCCATCTGCAATATCCAAATGGCAGCCGGATCTCTGATTTCCGTTATAAGCGGCATGATATTTATCCGGGCAAAAAGAAAATCGCGGGACTGCCGGCTTCATTTGGACGCAGGCAGGTTGAAACGCTGGATCTTTTTTTAGAAGATGCGCTGACAAATGTTCAGGTAAAAGTATCGATCAGTGCGTTTGAAGCATTTGATGTATTTACACAACATATTGAAATCATCAATCGCTCGATCGGGAAGTTGGCGATCGAACGTGTGATGAGCCTTAACTTGGATTTTTTGAGGGATGATTTTGATCTTATGACTTTATCAGGTGCCTGGGGAAGAGAAACACATATTAAAAGAAACGCCTTAAAGCAAGGATTTCAAGGGATAGACAGCAAACGCGGGGCCAGCGGTCATGGACAAAATCCTTTCATGGCTTTATTGGATAAGAATACTTCAGAAGATCAAGGGAAAGTCTATGCGGTGGATTTGGTTTATAGTGGAAATTTTTTAGCTCAGGCAGAAGTGGATATGCATCAAAATACGCGCCTGCAAATAGGGATCGATCCTTTTGATTTTCACTGGCAGCTTGATCCGGATGAAACATTTTATTCTCCGGAAGCGGTGATCGTATTTGCTGAAGCAGGATTAAACCAGATGAGTCAAAGGTTTCACCGTTTTTTTGAACAGTGCCTGATCGCCCCTTTTCATGCTGAAAAAACACGCCCAATCATTTTGAACAATTGGGAAGCGACCTATTTCAATTTTAACAAGGAGCTTTTATTGGATCTTGCAAGCAAGGCACAATCGGTAGGAATCGAACTGTTTGTTTTAGATGACGGCTGGTTTGGCCGGCGGGACGGCGCTGATTCTTCATTAGGCGACTGGGTCCCTTATCAAGAGAAAATCGGCGGAACACTGACAGAGCTTATTCAAGAAATCAACAGCATCGGCTTGGATTTTGGTTTGTGGGTCGAACCAGAAATGGTCTCAGAAAAAAGTCGGCTATTTGAAGAACATCCGGATTGGATCATTGCGGTGCCAAACAGGATCCCGCAGCAGGTCCGGGATCAATATGTTTTGGATATTAGTCGAAAAGAGGTTCAAGACCATCTTGTGGAAGTGTTGGATGAGCTGTTGACGGCTAATAACATCCGTTTGCTTAAATGGGACATGAATCGCAACGTGACCGATTCCTACAGTCGGGCTTTGACGCAGGAACGTCAACAGGAACTGGGGCATCGCTATATTTTGGGATTGTATCGTATTTTGGATAAAATCACCAAAAAACACCCGGATGTATGGATCGAAAGCTGTGCCGGCGGAGGCGGGCGTTTTGATGCGGGCATGCTGTATTATACTCCGCAAATTTGGACCAGTGATGATACTGACGCTGTTGAGCGGCTTCAGATCCAAAAAGGGACCGCCATGGTTTATCCGCCGTCGGCTCTTAGTTGTCATGTTTCTGCGGTCCCGAATCATCAAGTGGGCCGGATCACATCCATCGAAACTCGCGGGATCGTCGCCATGCAGGGGATCCTGGGTTATGAATTGAATTTACTGGAGACAACAGCGGAAGAAAACCAGACAATCAAAGAACAAATTGCTTATTATAAAAAATATCGGGAGATTTTCCAATTTGGGCAGCTGAGCGTTTTGCCCACTTATGAGCAAGAAAACGCGACCGCTTGGATGAAAGAAAAAGCGGGGCTAGTGGTCGTCAGTTATGTTCAGACTTTAGCAAAACCGAATACTGTTCCTAAGCGCTTAAGATTGTCAGGGTTGATAAAAGAGGCGGATTACCTGCTTGAAGGAACAAAGGATTCATTTAAAGGCAGTGAATTGATGGAGATCGGTCTCCCGCTAGCCCGGCCGGCAATTGATTATTTTGCTCAGCAGTGGGTTTTGCGAAAACAATGAAAAAGAACAGAGAACATGGAGTGCGGTATAACTTCACTAAAGTTATCGAATCAAATCACAGCTCTATTTTTTTGATTTTAGGCCGAGAATAATATAAAAACGGGATCGAAAAAGTGAGACCGGAGAGAAATTTTTTCGACAGGTACTTGCCGTTGGGTAAAAGAACGGATAGATCATAGATTAGAGAGTTAAGGGGGTGGATCATGTCTAAAACGAAGGCGTTAGAAGCTTTAAGAAAATATACAGAAGAGTTGACGAGGATTGAATTGAGCGATTCTTTAACAACAGAAGGGATCTCTGAAAAAATCGGGATCCAGCGAAATACCACTAGTCAGTATCTTAATGAGTTCGTTAAGGAAGGCCTTGCGATCAAAATCAAGAGCCGGCCGGCCTATTTTTATCATAAAGAAGTTTTTTCAACGCGCTTTTTTACGCCGGAAGCGGCGATCTATGAGAGTTATCACCAATTGAAAGAAGAATGCAGCAGAATCAAAGAAGTCACGGAGGATAATGATGTATTTGAGTCGGTCATTGGGGCTTATTCAAGTCTGCGAACAGCGATCGATCAGATAAAAGCTTCTGTTTTTTATCCGGGGATCGGATTACCCATCATGCTGCATGGAGATACTGGAGTGGGCAAGAGCTTATTGGCAAGAAAAACCTATGAATTTTGTGTCGAGAAAGAATTGCTTGAGAAAAACGCTCCGTTTTTAGAACTGAATTGTGCTCAGTATTATCATAATCAAGAACTATTGAGCAGTATTTTATTTGGATATAAAAAGGGGGCTTTTACTGGAGCAAATGAGGACCACATAGGGTTGCTTGAAGCAGCCGATGGGGGAGTATTATTTCTGGATGAGTGTCATCGGTTATCTCCCGGAAGTCAGGAAAAGCTTTTTACCTTCATTGATAATCAGACGTTCCAGCGAATCGGCGATAACAATCAGACGCGTTCTTCGAAAGTCCGGCTGATTTTTGCTACGACGGAAGATATTCAAAAAAATTTTTTAAGGACGTTTATTCGCCGGGTTCCGATCACGATCAATATTCCTTCCCTGGAGCAGCGGACAAGCCAGGAAATATCAGAATATATTTATACCTTTCTGATCAGGGAAAGTGAGCAATTACAAAAAGAGCTGATCGTTACTCCCTGGATAATGAATCGATTGATGTTATTGCCATACCGGGATAATGTGGGCGAGTTGAAAAATCTGGTGAAAATCATTTGCGCGGGTGCCTACAGCAAACAAGCCAATCAGGCAAAGCTTCTGATCAATGCCGAGGCACTTGAAAACAGTTTACTGTCGCGTTTTCTCGCTTTAAAGGAAATAGATGCTCACGAAAATCATGAAGTCGTGATCAAACCGCAAACCCCAGTGGAAAATTATGTACGTACTGAAAACGAAGATAGTCTCATGATCAAGGGCATTTTTAAAGTATTTACAAAAATCTTTCAACAGTACCGGGAAGGGGAAGTAGAACAGGAGTATCTTATCCAGCAATTATCTCGCGAAGCTAGTACGGTGATCGAAATGCTGGTCTATGAGGATACGGAAGATAAAAATACTTCATTAAAGTTATTGAGAAGCACGATCAAAGAGCTGGTAAATTTTTTGGAAGCGAATTTTTTTGTGAAGATTCGCGGAAATTCGATCGTTGCACTCACGAGTTATTTATATAAACGCAGTCATTTTTTTAAAGACCTGCCATTTTTGGAGCCGGCAATGGTGCTGCAGATCAGCGATTTTATCAGCATTCATTTGATGATGGAGCAAAAGATTCTTAATGCTTTGTTAGAATTAGTGGAAACGAAGCTGGATGTGACCTTGACGGAAGCTGAAAAAATTCTGCTGGTCTTTTATTTAAAAGGGTTGGATCTGGAAATGAAAAAACCGGAGATCCATGGAATTATTTTGGCTCATGGATTTTCGACCGCCAGCAGTATCGCCGATGTCGTGAATCGTTTTATGGAAGAGCATCTTTTCGACGCATTTGATATGCCTTTTAACGTTTCTTTAGATACTGTCGAGGAATTTATGCGGCATTATATAAAAAGCAATGATTGTTCAAAAGGATTGATTATTTTAGCGGATATGGGTTCCTTGATGGTCTTATCAAAAAAATTAGAAGATTTTGTTGAAGGGCCTATGCTGATCATGAATAATGTCAGTACTCAACAAGCGTTGTTTGTCGGAGAGATGATCAAAAAGAGTATGGATTTAGCCATTATTGGTGAAAAAATGGCTTCCGGTTTACCGGTGGTTTACGAATTAACTTATCCTAAAGTAGAAAAAACCCCGCTGATTCTCACGGTTTGTCATACCGGACTCGGTGCAGCCCAGCAGTTGAAAGATTTTTTACA
>JAATEZ010000081.1 GCA_015655485.1 Lactobacillales bacterium
AACAAAATAACCAGACAAAATTCCGCTCATCTAAAAGCTTAAGCGCAATACTGCTGACATTTCGATGCTTCGCTGGTACACCAGCCCCTGTTCCCAAAAATTGTATCTCCATATTTTACCTGACTTTCTAAATAATGATGAAAAGAAAAAGAAACTGTTGAGGCCGTAAGCAAATTAGGAAATCGAGGCTGGATCTTTTTTTGATCCACACGACATTTATCTATTTGCCGAATCGGACTAGTTTCTTTTGCTGGACCGATGAAAAGAAAAAGAAACTGTTGAGGCCGTGAGCAAATTAGCTGTAACTCTTTTTTTTTTTTAAGTTTTGTCCCTCTCTATTTTATGGTACTTTAAACAATACTGCAACTATTTCGTTAAGCACTTTCTTTTCATTGATAAGACCTAGGAATATTTTTTGAAAAAATTTTTTCCCAAAAAAAAAGTAACTCCTAGAGCTACTTTTTTACTAATGTTTTCTTTTGCTATTGCTAAAGAGCAGACACACCTCATTTAAGTTTTTCGGTGTCCAGCTTCTTGAGGCAGGTCTATCGGCAAAAAAACAAATTTCCTATGAATCAAAAAACGATTCATGCGTCATTCGCTGTTTTTGCTCTAGACCTGTTATGCCTCATTCAGTTTTTCGGTGTCCAGCTTCTTGAGGTTGCCCTTTTCGGCAATAGTGCAAGAAAAGATTCGCGATGCTGTTCATCGCTATAATTTTTTTTTTACTATTGCTCAAGAGCAGACACACCTCATTTAAGCTTTTCGGTGTCCAGCTTCTTGAGGCAGGTCTATCGGCAAAAAAACAAATTTCCTATGAATCAAAAAACGATTCATGCGTCATTCGCTGTTTTTGCTCTAGACCTGTTATGGCTTGTGCAGCTTGTGGGTGGTCATTATTTCAAAAAATTTTCGAGGGCTTGTTTATTCGTGGTGCTGTCGTATTCAAGGACACTACCTACATCGTAGTAATACCCGTTGGACCAAGAGTCATCTACAGGAATAGTGAGTTTTTCAAGGCTTTTCGTTTGTCCCAAGATAAAATCCTTTCCAATCGAAGCGATCACGCTTGTTGGCAAATCAGTTGTAGTGTAGCCGCGGATCTGTCCTACAGCCTCAGGGAGATTCCACAAACCGGTTAGACTGACCGCTTGTTTCTCTACCGCAGTTAAAACCTGCTGCTGTCTGCGCACTCGGCCAAAATCGCCTTCCTCATCTTTGCGAAAACGGGCATATTGCAAAAGAGTATTTCCATCCATCTTTTGATTTCCTTTTGAGATAGATACACCATCGAGTTCGATATCTTTCTCGGCGTCAATTTCTACACCGTCAGGAAGAAGTGTGTCAATAACCTTAGGAAAAGAAGTAAAACTGACGATCATATAATACTGTACATTAATATTAAAATTTTCTTTTAAAGTTTTTCGAACTAATTCCGGTCCGCCATAAGAATAGGCGGCATTGATCTTGTTCATGCCGTAATCAGGAATATCAACATAAAGGTCGCGCATGAAAGAGATCAGTTGCGGAGTTTTACTGTTTTTATTGTAATGAGCCACGATGATCGTGTCCGATCTTCCTTGGTCTTCACCTCTTGAATCACTTCCTAACAACAGTATGTTCGTTGATCCATCGCTGCTTTTCTGCCCATTAAAATCAGACACCTTTATTTGAGAGTAACTTGTATCATTTTTTGCGCTTTTTAATCCCTTATTATAACCATAAACCGTATATCCAGTTATTAACAAAACTATTAGAATGATCAAAAAGAAAAGTCGTCTAAAAAAATGCCGCTTTTTTTTGATTTTTTTCTTTTTTTTCAGCTTTTTTTTAGGTGGTAAAGAATTATTTGCCTGTTCCATTTGCTCCGTTGGTTCTTCACTGTGATAACGATTCATTCTGCTCACTATTTTCAACTCCATTATTTATACAAACTTTGACTATAGTATAGCATAGTTTATTTTTCATCATTTGAAAACAAAAATATTCAATTTTATACTTTTCTTCATAAATTATTTTAAAAGTTATGTTGTATTTCATTTTAAAGGAATAGATGATTATTTCAGACACTGGTGTACAAAACCGAAAGGATCAAGTAAAAATGAAACTAGAAAAATTGCCTCAAACAAAAATAATTTTTATGCGAAGAACCGGTATTTACAGTTTGGAAAACAACAAACTAATGGAATCAATTAAGGAATGGCTGACAGTGCATGATTTTTTGAATGAAAATGCGGTTATTTTAAGCATTGCGCAGGATGATCCAAAGGAAACTGCACCGGAAAAATGCCGTTACGATGTTGGTCTCGTTGTATCAGATTTTCCTCCACTTGCTGATTCGAAAATCTTATCAGGTGAAATAGAGAGCGGTTCTTATGCTGTTTTTCCGGTCGAATATACGGCAACAGCAGTCGCTAAGGCGTGGGCAACAATTTTCGATATATTGGCGGACTATGGTTATTCAATAGATCAAACCAAACCGGTTTTAGAAAGATATACAGCTGAAATGATTGCTGAGCATCTTTGCAAAATTTGCATACCCATTGAACTGCTGAAAAAATAAGATTTATAACAAAAAATAATGAATGAATTAGGGGGAAAACTTTCTTAAAAATAAACGGCGGAATCAAAAGCAGCTTGTTTACGAAAAAGCTGCTTTTGATTCCGCTTATTTTTAAATCGCTTCGATTTTGTAGACAAAATAATCTCCAAATATCTTGACCGTGCCTCCCAATAATCGAATCTCTTCAATGGCATTCTCGATCAATTCGATGGGTTGTTCCACAAGCATGTCCATTAGAAAAAAATATTCTCCTAAAGTTGTTTTCAGCGGTCGCGATTCGATCTTGCTCAAATTGATTTGACGCCAGCTAAAAGCCGACAGTGCTTTATGCAGTGCTCCAGGCATATTATTGGGCATAGTGACACTGATAGAAATTTTTTCTTCATCTTTGGGAAGCAGAATATCACACGGGATTTGGCTCAATACCCAAAAACGCGTTTTATTTAAAGCGATATCCTGAATATCGGAGGCCACAATCTCTAAACCATACTTTTCAGCGGAACTTCTGGGAGCGATCGCGGCTAGGCCGGCTCCAGGATGTTTCGCCACAAAGCTGGCCGCAAAGGATGTGGATGAAGTTTGCTCCATCTCGATATCTTCAAAATGTTCACCTATAAAAATTTGACATTGGGCCAGTGCTTGCGGATGAGAAAGAATTTTTTTTGTCTTCTTCCATAAATCTTTGTCGGCTTTGTGGACCATTAATTGCTGGGAGATCGGCAGCACGATTTCTGCTCTGACAGGAAGAGTTGACTGATGGTACAAATGGTCTAGAGTAGTATTGACAGTTCCTTCAATCGAATTTTCAATTGGGACCACAGCGATGTCGATCAAGCCGGTTTCAGCGGCTTTGATGCATTTTGGAATAGAAGCAAAGGCCACAAGTTCCTCTTTTAAAAAAGTCTTTTTGGTCGCAGTATGTGTAAAAGAGGCATCCGGACCTAAGTAGCCAACTTTCATAACTTCATCTCCTATAAACCCAATTTTTTGATTTTTTCTAAAATGGCCGCAGTGACCTCTTCCGGACTTAAACTGCTGGTATCCACTGAAAAAGTGGCACTTTCCTCATAATATTTCACTCTGGGCAGATAGACATCTTTCACTTCTGCTGGGGCTTTTGTTGCCACTAAAGGACGAATCGTAGTTTTATCTTGCTTTAATCGATCAATAAAAATATCCGGGTCTGCCTTTAAGTATACGACCGGCGGCATTTTTTTTAAAATTTCACGGTTTTTTTTCATAAGTACGATCCCGCCGCCAGTAGATACTACATGATTATTAAGACTAAAATCTCTCAAAAATTCGTGTTCCAGCTGACGAAAGGCCGCTTCACCATGCTCGTTAAAAATTTCCTGGATCGTGCATCCCGTCATTTCTTCAATTTTATCATCAAAATCCATATGTGTCATATTGTTTTTTTCTGCCAGCAGTCTCCCCACTGTCGTTTTTCCAGCCCCCATGAAACCGATCAATATAATGTTATCCATAAATTTCACCTTTCTTCAATTGACAAATCCCGGCTAAATCTTTGAAGAAATTGGGATAAGAGACTGAGATCGCTTCTGCGTTTTCCAACTCTACCGTTCCATCTTCTACTAATAGTGCCGCGATTTGCAGCATCATACCGATTCTGTGGTCGCCATAACTGGTCACTGTTCCCCCATGAAGTTTCGTTTTACCGCGGATGATCAGACCATCCTCTGTCGGAGTAATATCCGCTCCCAATTTACTGAGTTCTTTTGCCACTGCATCGATCCGATTAGTTTCTTTGACCTTCAATTCTTCAGCATCCCGGATAATTGTCGTTCCTTCCGCTTGAGTGGCTAATAAAGCGATGATTGGCAGTTCATCGATCAAGCGCGGGATAATTTCTCCGCCGATTTCGGTTGCTTTTAAATGACTGGTACTTACAGTTATAGTGCCTGCCTTACTGCTGTCAGCCGATTTTGCGATCGTTATTTGACCGTTCATATTCAAAATTACCTCAATGATCCCAGTTCTTGTGGGATTCAAGCCGACGTGTGTTAGTGTTATTTCACTATTCGGAACGATCAATCCGGCCACTAAGAAAAAGGCAGCTGAAGAAATATCTCCCGGGACGATGACTTCCTGACCAATAAAATTTTGATTCCCGGATACGCGTATAGTTCGATCATCCACTTGAATATTCCCGCCAAACTGCTGGATCATCTCTTCAGTATGGTCGCGTGTTCTTTCTTTTTCAATAATGGTTGTTGTCCCGTCTGCTTGAAGAGCGGCAAACAATATAGCTGATTTCACCTGAGCACTGGCTACAGGCATTTTGTATTCAATGACTTTTAAATTCGAAGTTCCTTTGATCCTAAGCGGTGGAAATTGGCTGCCATCTGTTCCGCTGCAGACGACTCCCATTTGTCTCAGCGGCAGCATCACGCGATTCATAGGTCTTTTAGCGATGGAATCATCCCCCAAAAGGGTTGTTTCAAAGGGACGGCCGGCTAAAATTCCCATCATTAGGCGAATCGTAGTCCCGGAATTTCCAACATTGATCGGTTCGACTGTTTTTTTTAGGCCGTCAAAGCCGGTTCCGTGAACTGTGACGACTTCGCCATCATCTTCGATCACGACCCCTAAATCTCTGAAAGCCTGCATCGTGCTCAAGCAGTCATCACCGCGCAGAATTTTATGAATGGTCGTCGTTCCCTTGGCGATCGCACCAAACATGATGCTCCGATGTGAAATGGATTTATCACCAGGAACTTCCAAGGTTCCTTTTAGTGTTTTTTGATTTGTTATCAGTCTCATTTAGATAAATTCTCCTTATTTTCATAACAGATGAAATCAGAATATCTTTCAATACATTTTCGTGCTCGGTCAAGCTCTTGCTGATTTTTAAAGGTCAATTGCAAGATTCCATAAATGTCTTCACGCGTTTCCAGAATTTTCAGATTGATTAGAGAAATCTCTTCTTTAGCCAAAAAACCAGTTACTTCGGCGATCACTCCCGGGTAATCAGGAACATCGACAAACAAATCATAAAAGGCCGGGATAGCTCCTTCCTTGTGAACCGGTAAAGCATCTCTTGTTTCTTTCGCCTGATAAAAAAAATGAAAAATTGCCTCTTTGTCACTATTTTCCAGCCATTGAATCATGCTGGACATTCCTGTTTGCCAGTGATTCAAATGATGTAACAAAATCTCTTTATTGCTAAGCAAAATATCTGTCCACATAGTTGGATCAGACGAAGCGATCCTTGTAATATCGCGAAAACCGCCTGCTGCTAATCTTCTGGCAATGGGGAATTCACTCATGAACTCATCCGTTTGATTGACCAATCCAGAAGCGATGATATGAGGCAAATGGCTTAGCATCCCAGTGATCTGATCATGCTCAGAAGCCGCCAAAGTTAAAAATTTTGCTCTCGTTCCTTCAAGCAGCCGCTGCAGTTTTTTCACTTGGAATATATCTTTTTCACTAGCAGGTGTCAACAGGTAATAGGCATTTTCAAACAAATCGATATCGGCCGCCATGACCCCGGACTTATGCGAACCCGCCATTGGATGTCCGCCGATAAAGGTTAGATTTTTAGCCTGGAAAATCGCAGCGCTGCGCATAATCTCATTTTTCGTACTGCCGACGTCGGTCAGAATAAGGTCTTCCTTTAATGGGAATGAGACAATTTTCTGAATCATTTTTTGTGTTGTACGAACAGGTGTACAGAAAAAAATGACATCCGTTTGAGCAATACTTGCAGCCAAGTCAGTTTTTATGGTATCGATCAACCCCATCTTTTTCCCTTTTTTTAAGTCAGTTTCATTTTTATCATATCCCACTATGGTTATTTCAGGATAGCTTTTTTTTATATTTAGAG
>JAATEZ010000331.1 GCA_015655485.1 Lactobacillales bacterium
AAAGGTAATACGACTAACTTATCCTTTACAAAACTGCGCAAAATCCCCGAACCCAATAAGTAGCTATTCGTATTGGTTAAAAAATTGACAACTGTTCCGCGATCACTGGCATAGATAATAACAGTTTTTTCATTAGGCTCTAAAATATCTTCAGAAAAATGATCAGAGCTGTTCCCTTCTTGTGAAAAACGAATCAACGGAAACTCTTCCAGATCCTCAATAGAAATATTTTTCTTCTGAGCTAAAGGATGGTGGATCCCCAGAAAAACATGCGGATGAAAATCGCCTAATCTGGTAAATTCTAAGCGAAAGTCCTTCATATATTGTTTGATCACTTTTTGATTTGCTTCGCTTAAATATAGAATACCAATTTCACTCTCAAAATTTTTTACATCTTCTAATACTTTTAAAGTATTCGTTTCAAAGAAGCGGTACTCCCCATAGCCTTTTGTATTCTTAGAAACGATCTTCGAAAATGCTTCCGAGGCAAAATCATAATGCTGGCTGGAAACTGAAAACCTTTTTAAAGGTTCTGAATTTTTTTGATAACGTCCCTCAATAATTTCGATTTGTGATAAAATTTTGTTGGCATGTTCCAAAAATTCAGCTCCGTCTTCGGTCAATTCGACTCCTCGTTGAGAACGATTGAAAATTTCGATGGCGAGCTCGTTTTCCAATTCTTTGATCGAAGAAGACAGACTCGACTGAGCCACATATAATTGTTTAGCGGCTTCCCGGAAACTTCCATATTCGGCTATAGCTATCACGTAGCGGCACTGTTGGATATTCATTTAAATTTTCTCCTCTCTGTTTTCTACCCTGAATAATCAAAAAAGCTGTCCTCAATTGAATCAGAAATTCAAAGGACGACAGCTTTTGCTTCGCGTTACCACCTTATTTTAAGATCACTTCTCAGGGATCTCCTCAGCACATTATCTAAACTACCGCAAATCATTTGCAGTTTAAAAAATGCAACACTGTAACAGGTGTCACCTGTCATGATTTTGAAGGTCATTTTCCTTTTTGATCATGCTGCTCTTTAAGGCCATTTTCATTATGCACTACTTGTTCTTTTTCAGCTGCCAGAACTTTCTTTAAAGTATCATCGCAATAATTACTTTCCTCTTCAACGCTTTCGCTTATTTACCCTACTATAAGTAAAAGTTAATGAAAAGTCAATTTTATTTCCTCTAAAACAGCAAGAAAAAATCAATTATGATAAATTTTCCGTCCATTCAGTCTCTGCAACGGTCGATTATTATTCGGTGTCACATGAATCTTCAATTGATCGACAAATGTTTTCTTCAAAAGCTGAACAGTATCAAAAACGATCCATTCCACCGGCCCTCTGGTTGGAGGAGTTGTCAACGATCCAGTATAATAATAATAGCTTTTTTGGGCCGGTAAAAAAATCTGCGGATCAAAAGAAAGCGAATGCTGCCCTTTCTTCCAAGTAAAATAGACAAGTTCCTTGCCGCTTTCAGGATTTTCATCTGTGGCTATATTGAATAAAACTGCCACAACCAGATTATGTCCAAACTTATCCATATGAACAAAATGAAATTCTAAAGGAAACTGTTTTTTTTCTAGTACATGCTCACTTGGCAGATGAAAGTGGATATCTGTCAAATGATAACTTTTTTGGTTAAAAAAAAGCTTGCTTCTGTCATTAGGCGGCAAAAAATGAAAAGTGTGGTTAAAACTCTGTTCGATAAAATTTTCTTGCACATAATCAAACGTTAAGCCTTCAGCAGCCATTTTTTCACAATTCTCAGCCTCACTTAAAGCGATCGGCGATTGCCATTTATAATCTGCCGCCTGTTCAAACTCTTCGCAAAGGCAATGCCATTTATCCGGTCCATGTTCACCAAAATAATTCCAGTCAACTACACGATTAGACAACTCAGCTCAACTCCTTTTTTCAACCTAAATTTATAGCTGATCACTTAGCCAGTTTTGCGGGTCTTGCCGCCAGTTTTGCAATATCGCTATGTCAGTATCTTCTACTGTTCCTAAATCAAGCGCCACCTCAATCAAAGCAGAATAGTTAGTCAATGTGACCAAAGAAAGCTTAGCGGTTTTAAAATTATTGATCCCTGCCGGCAGCTGATAAGTAAAAATAGCTGCTACTCCCAAAATAACCGCTCCTTCATTTTGAGCTGCCGCACAAGCTTCCAGAACACTTCCTCCGGTAGAAATCAAATCCTCGATCACCACCATTTTTTGTCCTGAGGTGATCCTTCCCTCAATTTGATTGCCCTTGCCATGGTCTTTCGCTTTACTCCGAATATAAACCATTGGTAAATTTAAAAGATCAGCGACCCATGCCGCATGGGGGATCCCGGCAGTCGCCGTACCAGCAATAACTTCTACATCCGGATATTCAACAAGAATTTTTTCAGCCAACCCCTTAGCGATTTCTTTACGAACACTGGGATAGCTCATTGTGATGCGGTTGTCGCAATAAATGGGACTCTTTATCCCACTGGCCCAAGTATATGGAGCATTTGGGCTTAAACTAACTGCCTGGATCTCTAACAATCTTTGAGCTATTTTTTTTTCAGTTTCTGTCATCCGTTTGTCTCTCCATTCCATGCAGATTTGATTTCTAAATAACTTTGATAGGGATTTTTAGCTTGTGTGACAGGTCGGCCGACCACAATATAATCAGAGCCTATTTCGTGTGCCTTTTTGGGAGTAACGATTCGTTTCTGATCATCGGTCCCGGCATTTTTCAAACGAATGCCTGGAGTTAGACAAATAAATGGAGAAGACACGGCTTTTTTGATGTTCGCCACTTCCAAAGCGGAACATACCACGCCGTCCAAACCGGCCTCAGCTGCACTTTTTGCATAATGGATCACACTTTCTTCAAGTGAAGTCAAAATCAATTGATCTTGTTGCATCTGTGCTTCTGAGGTTGAAGTGAGTTGTGTCACCGCCAGTAAAGTAGGTCGTATCAGCTTTTTTGACGTTCCTTCACTTAATCCTTTAAGGGCGGCTTCCATCATTTTTTTGCCGCCGGCAGCATGAACGTTTGTCATATTCACGCCCAGTTTAGCCAATCCCTGCATAGCTTTTTGCACCGTCGTAGGGATATCATGCAGCTTTAAATCCAAAAATACCTCATGACCTGATTTTTTTAACCAGGTAACTATGGCTGGACCTTCCTGATAATAGAGTTCCATGCCAACTTTTACATATAAAGCTTCTGTGGCGGGAAAATAGGTCAGAAAATCTGCAATCTCCGATTTACTTGAAAAATCTAAAGCAATAATAGGCCGATTCATCTTCGATTCTCCCTCACTTCTTTTCTTAATTGTTCTAAAGATTCAATTCCTAACTCTTCCATGCGCTGCGGCAAAGCTTCAATCAATTTAGGGCAAATATAGGGATCAGTAAAGTTGGCGGTCCCAACAGCTACTGCACTGGCCCCTGCCATAAACATTTCTAACACATCATCAGCT
The DNA here is from genome assembly GCA_015655485.1 of Lactobacillales bacterium. Classification (GTDB taxonomy): domain Bacteria; phylum Bacillota; class Bacilli; order Lactobacillales; family Vagococcaceae; genus JAATEZ01. The sequence goes on from JAATEZ010000331.1 coordinate 3,468, forward strand.
GTATAGATCCCGCCCATGCCAATGATCGGCAGATCAGTGATTTGAGAGACTTGGTGGATCAGCCGGATAGCGATCGGCTTGATCGCCGGCCCTGACAAGCCGCCTGTCTGATTAGCCAGAATAGGCTTTCTCGTTTTTAAATCGATACGCATGCCCAATAATGTATTGATCATAGTTAATCCATCGGCTCCGCCTGCATCAATAGCCTGTGCAATTGGTACGATATTTGTCACATTAGGTGAAAGTTTAACATAAATTGGAACTTTAGTCACTTTCATGACCGCCTTAGTCAACTCATAGGCCACATCAGGATCTGTTCCAAAAGCAATCCCCCCATGCTTTACATTGGGACACGAAATATTCAATTCAATCGCTTTAACATTTGGAGCATCGCCAATTTTGGCACACACTGCAACATAATCTTCTTCGCAAGAGCCGGCCACATTCGCAATGATCGGAAGATCATATTTTTCTAAAGCCGGTAATTTTTCGCTCATCACAACATCTAAGCCGGGATTTTGCAGACCAATAGCATTCAGCATACCGCTTGGAGTTTCAGCAACCCGCGGCGTGGCATTGCCAAAGCGCGGCTCTAAAGTTGTGGCTTTGATCATAATGGAGCCCAAACAACTCAAATCAAAATATTTTGCATACTCGGCCCCGAAACCAAAGCATCCGCTTGCCGGAATGATGGGATTCTTTAGCTCTAGACCAGGTAAACTAACTTTCAACTGATTATTCAAAGTATGACCTCCCCAGTTGGAAATACTGGACCTTCATCACAAATTTTCTTGCTTTTTGTCCCAGTTTCATCCTTTTGCAAGTGACAGACACAGGCATAACAGGCTCCCATACCACACGCCATTCTCGCCTCTAAAGATAAATAAGCATGTGGATGAGTTGAAAAATTCTGTTCGACCATTTTTAGCAGCCCATTCGAACCGCAGGCATAAACTGCGCTTGGTTCCCCAACTTTTCGCGCTTTGACCAATAAGTTCCCCGCATGACCCAAAATACCATAACTGCCGTCGTCCGTCGAATAATAAGTCTCTCCCAGTGCCCTAAATTCCTCTTCATAAAAAATCACTTCTTTTTTGGCAAATCCCAACAAATGAACGACCTTAGCCTGACGTTGCTTCAATTCTTTAGAAAGCTGATAAAGCGGCGGCACTCCGATCCCGCCGCCAATAATGAAAACCCGATCATTTGGTTTGACGAATGCAGTATCAAAACCGTTTCCTAACGGTCCCATGACATCGAGAAAATCATTTTTTTTGAGAAGACTCAAGGACTCTGTTCCGACTCCTTCAACGCGATAGATCACCGTACAGGTTTCTTTTTTTTGATCAATACTGGCTAAACTTATCGGCCGCCGTAAAAGCAGGTCAGCTTGCGGGACTTTAATATGTAAAAATTGCCCAGGAGTTTTCATTTCTTTAACTAATTTTCCTTTTAATATGAGTTCAAAAATTTTAGGAGCAATTTTTATCTGAGAAATAATGGTCATCATTTCTTGCTTCATTTTTTTCCTCCTATTTCAAAATAGCACTTTGGTCACTTTGAGAGTTGACCAAAGTGATCATTTCACAAATTTAAAAAAATAAAACTTTTTTAACTGGCAAAACAGGACTTGTTCAGCTTTTCTTTGGCTGGCTTCATGCGGCAGGTTCATCGATAATAGTTCAAAAAAATCATGAACCTGCCCCATCACTAGATTTTTTTATCACTATGACTCAAAGCCTAACCGCCTCATTCAGCTTTTCTGGATTTAGCTTCACAAACTAGCTCTCTGCGGCAAAAAGATGAATTTCATAGGAATCAAAGAGCGATTCATATTCGATTCCCTATTTTGCTTGTGAGCTGAACAGTTTGTTCAGCTTCTCTGGATCAAATGGGTTGGGCGGAGAAGGAGCGGGACTCTAGAACGCTCAGAATGGCGCTGGCTGTGTCTAGTGAGGTAAACAGCGGAATACCGTGTTCAACAGCTTCCCGCCGGATCAAGAATCCATCTAAAGACGAACCAGAACGTTTTTTATCCATTGTATTGACAACTACTTGCGCTTCACCGCGGCGAATCAGATCTAAAACATTTTCTTCTTCTTTGCCCTTGATTTTTGAAACGGTCTTCACATATAAATCATGTTCCTGCAAATACTTCGCCGTTCCCCTGGTCGCGATCAAACTATACCCGATGGCTGAGAAACGTTGGGCTAATGCTAAAGCCTCTTCTTTTGTTTCATCCGCGATCGTAAACAATACTGCTCCATAGCTGGGAAGATGCAGTCCGCTTGCTTCAAAAGCCTTGTATAAAGCTTTCTGAAGATTGACATCTGAACCCATGACTTCTCCGGTAGACTTCATCTCCGGTCCTAAATAAGTGTCTACTCGCTGGAGCTTGGCAAAAGAGAAGACTGGTGCTTTGATATGGACTAATGTGCTTTCAGGATACAAGCCGTCCTGATACCCCAGCTCTTTTAATTTCTGTCCCAAAATAACTTTGGTCGCTACCTGCGCCATTGGGATTCCGGTTACTTTGCTCAAAAAAGGGACCGTCCGGCTGGCGCGCGGATTAACCTCGATCACATAAACCTGATCATGATGGATCACAAATTGGATGTTCATCATCCCGATACAATTCAAGCCAATGGCTAAACGTTTTGTATAGTCGGTGATCGTTTTCTGGATTTTCTTTGATAAAGTTTGCGGCGGATAAACTGCCATTGAATCACCAGAGTGAACTCCAGCTCGTTCTATATGCTCCATAATCCCCGGGATCAATACATCCGTTCCATCACAAATGGCATCCACTTCGCATTCCTTACCAATCAAGTAACGATCCACCAAAACAGGATGCTCCGGTGAAGCTTTGACGGCATTACGCATGTAGTCTTCCAAATCTTTTTGATTTTCCACGATCTCCATGGCACGTCCGCCTAAAACGTAGCTTGGCCGAACAAGCACCGGATAAGCGATTCTTTGTGCGATGACCACTGCTTCTGCCTCGCTCGTAGCTGTATCGCCAAGCGGCTGCGGGATCGCTAAATCTTTTAACGCTTGTTCAAACAAATTCCGATTCTCCGCACGGTCCAGATCTTCGATCGATGTACCTAGTATTTTGACCCCATTTTCGGTCAATGGTTCTGCCAAATTGATCGCCGTCTGACCGCCAAATTGAACAATAACTCCCAGCGGCTTTTCCAAATCAATCACATTCATCACATCTTCCAGCGTTAAAGGTTCAAAATAGAGCTTGTCTGAAACAGAAAAATCTGTAGAAACAGTTTCCGGATTACTGTTCATAATAATTGCTTCATAACCGGCTGCTTGAATAGCTTTGACCGAGTGGACCGTTGCATAATCAAATTCTACTCCCTGACCGATCCGGATCGGACCAGAACCAATAACCAAAACGGATTCCCGTGCAGAAACTTTACTTTCATTTTCTGCTTCATAAGTCCCGTAAAAATAAGGTGTTTGAGATTCAAATTCAGCGGCACAAGTATCCACCATTTTATATACTGGTATGATTTGATGCGCTTTTCTAAGATCTGCTACCTCAGCAGCTGTAATGCTCCATAAAGTTCCTATTTCCCGGTCTGAGAAACCATTTCTTTTTGCTTCCCTTAGTATTTCGACTTCTTTAGGATTTTTTCCCAATTCTGTTTCAATTTCAAAAATATGCAATAATTTATCTAAAAAGAAAAGGTCGATTTTCGTCAAATCGGCTATGTCTTCGATCGAAAAGCCGCGGCGGATCGCTTCAGAAAGATAGAACAGGCGATCATCCTGCGCTTTGACCATTTTTTCGGTCAATTCTTCATCTGAGCACTCTTTCAACTCTTTTAATTCATTATGATAGATCCCAATTTCAAGAGAACGGACAGCTTTTAACAAGGATTCTTCGATATTTCGTCCAATAGCCATCACTTCCCCGGTCGCTTTCATCTGAGTCCCTAAACGGCGGTCGCCTTTTTCAAACTTATCAAAAGGCCAGCGGGGAATTTTAGCGACAACATAGTCTAATGCGGGTTCAAATTCTGCATAGGTCGTTCCAGTAACAGGATTCTTCATCTCATCCAAAGTCAGTCCGACTGCGATTTTTGCGGCCAATTTTGCGATTGGATAGCCGGTCGCTTTGCTTGCCAAAGCGGAAGACCGGCTCACTCTGGGGTTCACCTCGATCACATAATAATTAAAACTTTTAGGATCCAGAGCCAGCTGAACATTACAGCCGCCTTCAATCTTTAGCGCCCGAATGATTTTTAAGGAAGCGTCCCGCAGCAATTGGTATTCAAAGTCTGATAAAGTCTGGCTGGGAGCAAAAACGATAGAATCTCCTGTGTGAATGCCGACTGGATCAAAGTTCTCCATATTGCACACCACAATGGCATTGTCTGCTGAATCCCGCATGACTTCATACTCGATCTCTTTAAATCCTGCAATACTTTTTTCGATCAAGCACTGGGTCACTGGTGATAATTTTAAACCATTGCTGGCGATTTCTACCAATTCTTCTTGATCACTGCACATTCCTCCGCCGGTACCGCCTAAGGTAAAGGCCGGTCTGACAATCACGGGATATCCGATTTTTTCTGCCAAAGCGATCGCTTCCTGAACATTGTGGACAATGTCGCTTTTGGGAATCGGCTGCGCTAATTCTTCCATCAACTTTTTAAACAAATCACGATCTTCTGCTTGATCGATCGCACTTAGCTTAGTCCCCAGAAGCTCTACATGAAGTTCATCCAAGATCCCGGAATTAGCTAATTCCATGGCCATATTCAACCCGGTCTGCCCTCCCAGGGTCGGCAGCAGGGCTTCCGGTCTTTCCTTACGCAAGATCCTGGAAACAAATTCCAGCGTAATGGGTTCAATATATACCTTATCGGCAATTTCCTTGTCGGTCATGATCGTAGCCGGATTGGAATTGACCAAAACAACTTCATAGCCTTCTTCTTTCAAAGCTAAACAAGCTTGAGTCCCTGCATAATCAAACTCGGCGGCTTGTCCAATAATGATTGGACCTGATCCAATGACCATGATTTTGGAGATATCTGTTCTTTTTGGCATTAGTCTTGCTCCTTCCATGCATCCATAAGCTCCATAAACTCGTCAAATAGATGGATAGCATCATGCGGACCCGGAGCCGCATCGGGATGAAATTGAACGGTAAAAGCCGGGTATTGGCGATGACGAACTCCTTCGATGGTCCCGTCATTGATTTCAACGTGTGTGACCATTAATTTTTCAGGATCGATCGAATCAGCATCCACCGCAAATCCATGATTTTGCGAAGTAAAATCAACTCTTCCGGTTGCGATTTCTCGAACCGGGTGATTCAGGCCGCGATGACCAAATTTCATTTTATAGGTTTTAGCATCATTGGCCAGAGCAAAAAGCTGGTGCCCCAGGCAAATACC
>JAATEZ010000094.1 GCA_015655485.1 Lactobacillales bacterium
AAAGTCCGTGATGCCTTCTTTAATGATTCGAAAGATTCTCATGTTTTAACCAAAGAAATATATGAAAACCGCGGCTTAAAGATCAAAGTAAAAGAAGGACTGGCACGTTTGATTTCACCATTACTATAAAAAAACATGGAAAATACGATTTTTTATTGACAAAGTTCGATAACTGAGGCTACTATATAAAGAGAAAAGAATATTTGTGATGAATGAGAAGCGGATTATCGTTAAGGTTTTTTTGACAGCGACACTGGATTAGTGAAAGCCGGTGAAAGTAGATAGGAAGCAGGCACTCACGAGCAAAGGAAATGAAGCTGCCGGTTGTTTTTCAACTGGAAGTAGGGTGGAACCGCGAGCATTCGTCCCTATGTTTAACCTTTTTTTGGTTAAACATAGGGCTTTTTTTGTTAAGAAGATCGACTGCTCAATAGATCAATAAAATGGAGGAAAAGAAATGACAGAGAAACTTACTATCCAGGAAATGATTTTGACCCTGCAGAAATTTTGGTCAAGTAATGGCTGTATGCTGATGCAGGCTTATGATACCGAAAAAGGAGCCGGTACGATGAGTCCCTATACTTTTTTAAGAGCGATTGGTCCTGAACCCTGGAATGCAGCTTATGTAGAGCCTTCCAGGCGGCCGGCTGATGGCCGCTATGGGGAAAATCCGAATCGTTTATACCAGCATCATCAATTTCAAGTTGTGATGAAACCTTCTCCTGAAAATATTCAGGAACTGTACTTAGAAAGTCTGAAACTTCTTGGAATCGAGCCTTTAGAACATGATATTCGCTTTGTAGAGGATAACTGGGAGAATCCTTCTATGGGATGTGCCGGTTTGGGCTGGGAAGTTTGGCTAGATGGGATGGAGATCACTCAATTTACTTATTTCCAGCAAGTAGGCGGCTTAGAATGTCATCCGGTAACTTCAGAAATCACGTATGGGATCGAACGTCTTGCTTCCTATATTCAAGAAGTAGACAGTGTGTATGACTTAGAATGGACAAAAGGCGTCAAATATGGCGAAATCTTGATTCAGCCTGAATATGAACATTCGAAGTACTCTTTTGAAGAAAGCGATCAGGAGTTATTGCTGAATCTGTTTGAGATGTATGAAAAAGAGGCACAGCGCTGTATTGATTTGGGACTGGTTCATCCGGCTTATGACTATGTTTTGAAATGCAGCCATACCTTTAACTTGCTGGATGCACGCGGGGCAGTATCTGTAACGGAAAGAGCCGGCTATCTGTCCAGGATCCGAAATATGGCACGAGCCCTGGCCAAAGCGTTTGTTGCTGAACGTGAAAAATTAGGATTTCCGCTATTGTCAAAAGCAAAAGCTTATTTAAAGGAGGAAAAGTAAAATGGCCAAAGATTTTTTATTAGAAATTGGGTTAGAAGAAATGCCTGCGCATGTCGTTACTTCCAGCATGGATCAGCTAGCAGAAAAAATTGAAAAATTTTTAAACGAACAAGCCCTCTCGTATGAAAAGTTAAGTGCCTTTTCTACTCCGCGTAGGCTGGGGATCCAAATTGAAAATTTAGCTGAAAAGCAACAGGATGTTGAAGAAGAAGTCAAAGGACCCGCAAAAAAAATAGCATTGGATAGTGACGGAAATTGGAGCAAAGCGGCGCTTGGGTTCGTCAAAGGCCAAGGGGCAACGACAGCGGATATTACTTTTAAAGAAATCAAGGGAACTGAATATGTGTATGTCAAAAAATTTATCCCCGGCAAAAGGGCAAATGAGGTACTAACAGGTTTAAAGGAAGTAGTTAGGTCATTGACCTTTCCAATCAGTATGCATTGGGCCAGTTATGATTTTAAATATATTCGTCCCGTTCATTGGATGGTCGCTTTATTGGATGAAGAAGTTATTCCTTTTGATATCTTGGATATCCAAACAGGAAGAGAAACAAGAGGTCATCGTTTTTTGGGGAGTCCAGTTATTTTAAAGCGGGCTGCTGAATATCAGAAAAAAATGGCAGAACAATTTGTTATAACTGATCCCCAAGCACGAAAAAACAGTATTCGTTCTCAGGCAAAGGAAACTGCTAAAAAAAATCATTACCAAATCATGATCGACGAAGATTTGTTGGAGGAAGTAAATAATTTGGTTGAGTACCCGACTTTATTTGTGGGCGAATTTAACAAAAAATATTTATCTATTCCGGATGAGGTCTTAGTCACTTCGATGAAGGATCATCAAAGATATTTTGAAGTCCGCAGTCTGTCCGGAGAATTATTGCCTTTTTTTGCCTCGGTTAGAAATGGGGATGCTGTTTACTTAGAAAATGTGGTAAAAGGCAATCAGAAAGTTTTAACAGCCCGTTTAGAGGATGCCGAATTTTTCTATCAAGAAGATCAGAAAATCAGTATTGATACTTATGTAGAAAAGCTGAAAAAAGTTACTTTTCATGAAAAAATTGGAACGATGTATGAAAAAATGATGAGGGTCTCATTTATTTCAGAAATGTTAGGTAAAAAAGTCGGCTTAACAGAACAAGAATCAATAGATTTGAAAAGAGCGAGCCAGATATACAAGTTTGACCTTGTCACCGGCATGGTGGGTGAATTTCCTGAGCTGCAAGGGATCATGGGGGAAAAGTATGCGTTGATCCAAGGCGAAAATGACGCTGTCGCTCAGGCGATCCGGGAACATTATCTGCCGATTTCGAGTGAAGGCAAATTACCTGTCAGCGATATCGGTTCTGTTTTAGCTGTTGCCGATAAATTAGATAGTGTCTTTTGTTTCTTTGCGGTCGGCATGATCCCCAGCGGTTCTAATGATCCCTATGCTTTGCGAAGACAGACGTATGGCGTGATCCGGATCATTGAGCAAAAGGGCTGGGCCTTTCCATTAGCGGACATTCAAGTGAAGGTTGATGCAGTTATTAATGATAATCAAAAAAAATATGGGATCGCGCTTGAATCCGGTCAGCAAGAAGTTTTGAATTTTGTCAATGGACGTTTAAAACAATATTTAACATCAAAATCCGTTAGACATGATATTATTGACGCAGTAGTGAATTCTGAAGAACAGGATCTAACGGCTTTGTTTGATTCTGCCGAGGTTTTAAAAAATCATTTAAATGATAATGATTTTAAGGAAACGATCGAAGCCATTACGAGAGTGATGAATTTAGCTAAAAAAGGCAAAGAGCTGCAAATAATAGATCGCGGGATCGATCCGGATTTGTTTGAAAATGAGGCTGAAACAAAATTGTATCAGGAGGTTGAAAAAATTGAAGATCATTTCTTTGAACATTCAACGGAAGAAAATTTTACCGCACTGAAAGAATTGCGGCCTTATATCGAGGCTTATTTTGAGGCAACGATGGTCATGACAGAAGATGAAGCTGTCAGAAATAACCGTGTCAATCAATTGCGGAAAATCACAAAAATGGCGTTGACGATCGGCAGTTTAGACCAGCTGGTCGTTAAATAAGTTCGACATACGTTAAAAAACTTTTCGATGA
>JAATEZ010000325.1 GCA_015655485.1 Lactobacillales bacterium
AAAAGATGTGATCGCATCTTTTGCAAAAGAGTATTTAGCAGAAACACGAAATGCTTTCTACATTGGCCGGGGGATCGATTATTATGTAGCGATGGAGGCCGCACTGAAATTAAAAGAAATTTCTTATATTCAGGCAGAAGGATTCGCGGCCGGCGAACTAAAACACGGAACGATCGCCTTGATCGAAAAAGATACTCCAGTTTTTGGGATCATTACCAATCCAATTACAGCGAGTCATACTAGGGGGAATTTAAGAGAAGTGGAGAGCCGGGGAGCGAAAGTTTTTGTGATCTCAGTGGGAGAGGTATCGAAAGAGTCAGATCAGTTGATCATTCCTAAGGTTCACCCGCTGCTGACTTCTTTAGTCAGTGTCGTACCAGCTCAGCTTCTGGCTTACAATGCTTGCCTGCAAAGAGGTTATGATGTAGATAAACCCAGAAACCTTGCTAAAAGTGTGACTGTCGAATAAAACTGCAGATGAAAAAATCTGCTGCAAATTTTTTGTTTACTTTTAAATAGGGATATCATTTTAATAACCATGAATCTTGATCTCAAAGGTTCATGGTTATTTTTTGGATTTTGGGAACTTTTTGCTGTCTATTTTTTTGAAACTGAACATTTTTGATCTTTGCTGACGCAGCCGGGATCGCTTTTTCTACTACTAAAGAACTAATGCCTTTTCCTGCTTAAGTTTGATGATTCATTGTTGGAAAAGTAGTAGAGTGAAATAAGCAACAAAATGAGTTCTTGAAGAATCTTTCATGGCCTAAAAATTTTATAATGAAGCTGTTAAATCAAGCAAGGAGCGAGTAAAATGTTAAAGGTAGAAAATTTACAAAAAAACTATGGTGAAAAATTACAGTTTGAAGCATTAAAAGGAATAAACCTTTCAGTTGTTGATGGGGAATTTGTTGGTATCATGGGCCCTTCCGGCAGCGGCAAGTCTACCTTGCTAAACTTATTGGCAACGATTGATCAACCAACAAAGGGTCAAATTCTATTGAATGGTACAGATCCTGGCAGTTTGGATCAGGAAGAAATCGCGAGGTTCCGGCGTCGTGAATTAGGTTTTGTTTTTCAAAATTTTAATCTCATGCCAACATTGACAGTAGAGGAAAATATTGTTTTACCGCTAACACTGGATGGCGAAAAAATTTCTGTTATGAAAAAAAAGTTGCAAATACTTGCTGAGTTTTTGGGAATCGAACCGTTACTGAAAAAACGGACCGCGGAAATTTCTGGAGGTCAGGCACAGCGCGTCGCGGTGGCCAGGGCCATGATTCATCGGCCAGGTTTGATGTTAGCGGATGAGCCGACCGGGAATTTGGACACCAAATCGTCCAAAGATGTGATGAATTTATTTAAGCAGCTCAACGAACAGGAAGCAACTACGATTTTGATGGTCACGCATGATCCTTTAGCTGCCAGTTATTGTAAACGGATCATCTTTATCAAGGATGGCGAATTGGTTCATGAGATCCGCCAAATGAGAGGGCAGAGAGACTTTTATGAGAAAATACTGTCCGAGCTGGCCAGAATCGAAGGTGTCGATAATGAATTTTAATCAAATGGTTATGCGTAATACTTTGAGAAATAAACATTTGTATCTGGCTTATTTTTTGAGTACTTTATTTTCTGTGATGGTCTTTTTTACTTTTACTGTTTTTGCTTTTCATCCTTCCCTGACAAATGGGTTGAATAAAAATGTTCAGATGGGAATGCTGGCAGCGGCAATAATTATTTATGGTTTCGCTTTTTTCTTTGTGTTATATTCGATGGATGTTTTTATTCAATCACGCAAAAAAGAATTTGGAGTACTGATGATTCAAGGAATGAGTCCGCATCAATTGCGAAAAATGATTTTTATTGAAAATTTAGTGATTGGTTTCTCTGCGACTGTTGCCGGTTCTGTAGCCGGGATCGGTTTTTCTCAGTTTATTTTGTGGTTTGCGAATGTTTTCATTCATGTAAAATTTTATTTTTATTTTCCAGTGATGGCCTTTTTAGTGACGATGATTTCATTTTTGCTGCTCTTTTTGCTGATTTCTTTTTTTATTCAATTTCGTCTGCCCAAGCTTCAATTGCAGGAGCTGCTGAAGGCAGGAGAATTAGGCAAGGGACGATTAAAACTGTCTTTAATCAAAGCTGTATTAGCGATCCTTTTGATCGGCGGCGGTTATGCGGTGGCCTTGGCCACGCCGGGGGTCGCGGTCGTTTTCGTGATGCTGCCGGTGATTTTTGTTGTGATCATTGGCACAAAGTTTTTATTTGAACAATTAAGTGTCAGTATTATTCAATGGCTGAAAGGCCGCCAGCATTTATTTTGGAAAAAAACCAATCTGGTTGTTTTTTCTGATTTGGCTTTTCGGATGAAGGACAATTCCCGTTCATTTTTCTTAGTTGCAATTATTTCAACAGTGGCTTTTGCCGCTATTGGCACGTTATATGGAGTTCAAAATTTACTATTACAAAGCTATGAATCGGAACCCTATGAGTTTCAAGTAATTGCTGAACCCGAGAAGTTAAGTGCTATACAAACGCAGATCAATGATCAATTAAGAGATAATCATATCAAGAACCGGTCAGTGATGGTAAAAACGTATTATGACAATGAGGGAAAGCAATTTTTAAAAGTCTCTGAGTTTAATCAGCTGGCCGGACTTTTGAAGGAAGGATCGCTGCATCTTTCTCAGGGAGATGCCGCAGTGCAGCTGGAAAATGACACACAATTTGGTAATGCCGCAGTAAAATCTAAAAAGGTTACTGTTGGCACACAGACCTATACGATCGAGAAACTGCGAACAACGAAGGCACTTTCAGCCTATACAGCAGTATATGTGCTGCCGGACTCAGCAGATGTGAGCCAACTGACGGTCAAATCTTTTGCTGCCTGGATCACTCCAGACGCGAAGCGGGCAGAATTGATTGCGGCGGGCAAAAAAGTCCGGACCGGAACGCATTCCGTTGTAATGGGAAAAACTCTTATGGAGCAAACAACCATTGACGGTTATGCGCCGATCTTGTTTGTCGGAATTTTTATCGGGATCGTATTCTTTTTTTCCGCAGGAAGTTTTCTATATTTCCGTTTATACAGTGATATAGACGTGGATGTTGAAAAATTTAGAATGATCTATCAATTGGGGCTGTCAAAGAAAGAATTGCGCAAGATGATTTATCAACAAGTAGCTATTCTCTTTTTTACTCCGATCGCTGTCTCCGTTATTCATGGGGCAGTTGCTCTAACAGCGATGTATCATATTTTTCAAATGAATATGCAGCTTGCCGGCTGGGAAGTTTTAGGTGTTTTTGTGGTGATCCAAGCGGTCTATTATTTAATCGCCCGAAATTTTTATTTTCGCAAGGTCTATCATCTGATCCAAGTCGCTGCATAAAAGTGCAGTTGAAGACCAAAATATTATTTGCCTAATAATTATCAGCAGTTCGAAAAAAACCAGACATTTTTTGTCTGGTTTTTTGTCTATTTAGGCTTATTTAAAAACATAAATATGGGTTGACAGTTTAAATATTTAGGTATACCATAAAATCGAAAGGGGCAATCAAGATGGGCACAAAAAAGGTATTATCTGACTTGTCGGTCGGCACTGTCGGAAAGATTACCGGCATAGCTGGAGAAGAGACAATGAAAAGAAGGCTTTGGGATCTGGGATTCACTAACGGAACAATGGTTGAAGCGATTCAAAAAGCACCATCCAGCGATCCGGTCGCATATCGGGTTAGGGGAACGATCATTGCGATCCGCAATAAGGATGCTGAAAACATTAGTATCACAACTATTGAAGACTAAGGAGTGGAAAAAATGGAGGAAGTTAAATCTACCGATAATGAAGCGATTCAAATCATTAAAGAAACACCAAACGATGTTGTCATTTCTTTCGCGGGGAATCCTAATGTAGGTAAGAGTGCTTTATTTAACGTTTTAACAGGAATGCGCCAGCATACGGGAAACTGGCCGGGAAAAACAGTAGAGATCGCACAAGGCAATTATAAATTCCATGATAAAAATTATATTTTAGTCGATTTGCCCGGCACCTATTCGTTAATGGCTCATTCAACGGAAGAAGAAGTCGCCCGTGATTTTATCTGTTCTTCAGAACCCGAAGCCACGGTCGTAGTTTGTGATGCAACGGCCCTGGAGCGGAATTTGAACTTAGTTCTGCAAATTATGCAGATCACTTCCAAAGTAGTTGTGTGTATCAATCTGCTGGATGAAGCAAAGCATAAACATATTGAAGTCAATCTGGCTAAACTTCAGGAATTATTAGGAGTTCCAGTTGTTGGGACGATCGCCACTCGAAAAAAGGGATTAAAAGAACTGATGGAAAAAGTGGATGAAGTCGCTTCGGGGAAAATCAAGACAAATCCTTTTATGATCAAAGCTTTGAAAGATATGGTCCATGATAATGAAGAACATAAAGTGGAAGCGATCATGGACCGGGCGTCAGCTATCGCGGATGCGGCAGTCATTTATCACCAAAAAGATTTCGACAGAAAAGATCGCAACCTTGACAAGTTGTTTACCAGTAAGTCTACCGGGACCCCTGTCATGCTGCTGTTATTGGTTTTTATTTTCTGGTTTACTATTCAGGGAGCCAATGTTCCTTCTGATCTGCTGGCCAAAGTTCTATTTGGTTTTCAGGATTGGCTGATGAGTGCTTCTTCGGCGATCGGTATGCCTGGTTGGTTGCAGGGAGTATTGATCCAGGGCATTTATCGAGTGGTCGCCTGGGTTGTTTCTGTCATGCTGCCGCCCATGGCGATTTTCTTTCCTTTATTCACTTTGCTGGAAGATTTTGGTTACTTGCCAAGAGTTGCGTTCAACTTAGATCATCAATTTAAAAAAGCCGGTGCATGCGGCAAACAGGCACTCAGTATGTGCATGGGTTTTGGTTGTAATGCGGCCGGTGTGACTGGGGCCAGAATCATTGACTCCCCCCGTGAACGTTTAATTGCTATTATTACAA
>JAATEZ010000363.1 GCA_015655485.1 Lactobacillales bacterium
TGGATCAATCGGTCATCGATTCTCGCAAATACAATATTTCTCATTAATCTCCCTCCTTTCCCTCTCATTATTCTTTTGTTTGAGCAATTCCAGGTTCTTCAAATTCCTGAAAAAATTCACTGATTCCCTCAGTTCCGGCCCGCAAAGCCGCCTGACATATTTCTTCTAAATTCTGTTTCTGCATTCTTATGGAAATGGCTTCCAACAACATTGGCAGGTTTACTCCGGAAATGACCTTATAGAGATGGTTCGGCTTAAGCGTTTGAGAGGCCATCACAGCACGATTATATGGAGTTGCCATCTTAATATCCGTAAAAATGATAACCCCGTTACCATCATCCAAAGATATAACCTGTTCAATGATTTCTTGTCCAAATCGTTCCACATCCGTCTCCCAGTCGATCGAAATCAGCCGCAGTTTCTCCTGTTTACCAGTAATCAACTGGATACTATTTAACAGTCCTTCCGCTAAACCGCCATGTGTTGCAATCAAAAAACCAACCATCTGTCTTCACTTCTTTCTAAGAGCGACCAGCTAATTTGCTCCAAATTCGCACTCCAGCTTAATAAAATCGTGGTACAATACTTCCATTTTTTGGGCAATTGGTCCTCTTTGACCATTGCCAATCATCTGTCCATTAATTTCAACGACTGCCTGACACTCACTATTGGTATCCGTAACGATCACTTCATCCGCATTGAGCAGCTCATCTAATGAAACAGCCCGCTCGATCACTTCGATCCCCACGTTCTTTAACAGCGGAATCAATATTTTTTTCGTGATCCCCGGCAAAATTTCTGAGCCGTCCGGATGTGTATAAACAACATCTTTTTTTATAATAAAAACATTGCCCGACTTTTCTTCTGTAACCAGCCCATTCTTTATCAATAAAGCCTTATTGACTTTTTTGACCTGTGCCTCATGCTTTGCCAGACAATTAGGTAATAAATTTAAAGATTTCACATCACAAATCGTCCCGCGTTTATCAGGATATGTTATTGCCGTGACTCCCTTTTTTATTTTTTCCTGATCAGGAATCTGCTCTGCCGCGAATCCGATGATGACAGGTTCTTGCTTTTCTATTTCAGCAAAACCGTGATTTCGTAAGATACCGTCTCCGCGGCTGACCTGCAGATAAACATAACCTTCGCTGATGTTATTCGCTGCCGCCAACTTTTCAAAAAATGTCTGATATTCCTGCCGAGAATATTTTAAATTCAGTAAGATTTTGGCGGCACTGGCTTCCAAACGGTCTAAATGTTCATTTAATGCAAAAAAATGATTGTGATAAATATGAACAACTTCATAAATACCATCTCCAAACTGGTACCCCCGATCGTTCAGATCAATTTGAATCTCACTTTTTTCAACAATATTTCCTTTCCATAAATACTTCTCGTCCATTTTTATCACCTTTCTCTTTATCTAATTTGAGTGGATTTTCTTGCTGGAAAAGCAGTCCTTATTCTTATTCTTCCATTCGGATTCCATCCTTCCACATTATTTATTTAGCGTTGCTGCTCAATTGCTGAATTCATCGTATCACGATCCATTTAAAAGTTGCTCCGCGCTCTTTTCATGATTCTTCATGAAATTTATTCGAATTAAAAGGAATAAAAATTGTGTTAAGCTATAGAAAAGCTATCCAGAGTATCAATTGGGCGTGTTTCTTCAGCGCTTCCGCTTTTTATTATTTGAAGAGCTACGAAATCCGGAAAATTTCTATCTGAAATTCTGTTTTTGTTTCCTGAACAAGTCGATTAGATAAGGAGCTGTTCTTATGTTGACACAACGACAAATCGAAATACTGTTGACCTTTTATTCTGAACAAAATTCTACTGTTAAACTTTCAAATATAGCAGATTATCATCACGTCAGTGTTAGAACTATTCAGAATGATTTACAAGTTATTAAAGAAGTTTGTCAGAACAACGGAATGGAAATCAGGTCCATTCCTTCAAGAGGTTGTTCACTGTTCATCCACAATGCCGCACAAGCAGATGAATTTATCTTAGAAATCAAAAAAAATTATTATAAAAA
>JAATEZ010000158.1 GCA_015655485.1 Lactobacillales bacterium
CAAAAAATTACCAAAGATAAAAGTCCCTCAATTGGACATAAATGCCTCGGAGTGCTGTTTGATTCTAATAAAATCGGAAATATCTGGACCACAAATTTTGATGAACTTATTGAAAATGGAATTAGAGGTATTAATAATGCTGCTCAATTTGAAACCATTTCACCAGACAATAATCACCAGATTGACAACTTAAACAAGTACAAAAGAGTTATAAAACTGCACGGCGACTATCGTTATGATAAATTATTAAATACGAAAGACGAGTTGAAGGCATTGGAAGAGCAACTTCACACCTACTTTGCTCAATCTCATGTTCAATCAGGGCTTATCGTTATTGGATATAGCGGAAATGATGAATCAATACTTAATGCTTTTGAAGAGGCTTTAAAACAGAAGAATCCATTTCCGTATGGGCTATACTGGTGCGTCAGAAAAGGTCAAAAACCAAATGAAAATATCTTCAAACTTATTCAATCAGTCAACGAGAAAAGTCCTGAAAAGCTTTCTGGGATCGTTGAAATAGATGGTTTTGATGAGTTTCTATTCGAACTGTACAATGCTAATGGCAAACCAGTTGAAGAAATTGAGAACATTTCCCAGGTGAGGTTTGAAACAAGAAAGCCATACAGCTCTCCTCAAACACCGAACAATTTTTCTCCGATAAAACTTAATGGGTTAAAAGCTAACGTTTATCCGAAAAGCGTTTTATCCTTTAAGTCTGATCTAGAAGGGTGGAAAGAACTGAGAAGCCTAACTGAAGATAGGCCAATTGTAGCGGCATTATCTAAAGGAAATACATTGGTTTTTGGAAGCATTAATACGATCAACGACGTTTTCAATGGCAGGATTACATCTGAAGTATTAACGGTAGACATTGATGATAATGTCACATACCATCAAAATTCTTTCTACATCGGTATGATTTACGACTTGATCGAATATAATTTGAATAAGAACATTAACTTCAAAAAGGATCCGAACAAGCGCCACAAATTTTATTCGCCAACCTCTAGGATATTGAAATCCGAGCTAGAAGGTTACAAGGTGTTTACTGATTTGCCGATTTACGAAGCAGTTGAAATCCAGTTAGAGTTTCACGATAAAGAACTCTTTCTAACAGTACTTCCGTCAATATATATAGATGACCAAGACCAACTACAAAGGTTCAAAAAACAGTCTTTTGCAAATGCTATTTTTTCCAATAGAAGAAATGAAACGGTAAATAGCAAGGAAAAGTTCTGGATAGATCTTTTAAAGAACGACGATAACAACGCTGTTTTTAGCCTGGAAGGTTTCAAAATAGAATTTGAAGCCAACTATTCGAGCGCTGGGATACCTGTTTCTAAAACCCATAGCTTTAAGGGGGCATTTCAAAATCCAGAACCTTATTTGAATTTCCACATTTCGGAAAAACAGCAGCGCATGACACATCCGCTGAAAGGGCTACAGAAATATAGTCCATTGGATCATTCTTTTGAAAATGACCAGGCAAATCAACAATCTATAAAAATTGCCGTTTTATCTCCCGTTAGCGGATTTGAAAAAATTGTAAAACATTTAAACGGCCTAAATGAAGAAATTGCCGCTAGATCGGAAAAAGACTACTTAATTACATACTTGCCTTTTTCTAAAGTATATAAACGATACCTGGAAATCCCAGCTCTTAAAGATAGTAGGTTGGTTGAATTGATCGAAGAATCGCTTGTTAAAAACATGCATCAGAATGAATTTTACGATTTCTTGAAGCGGAAGATCGAATATTTTTATACAATAAGAGGAGAATTTGATGTGTTGGTTTTGTATATTCCTAATTTCTGGTCCAGCTTCAGGGAACTTAAAAATGATAACGTCTATTTTGACTTGCATGATTCTATAAAGCTATTTTGTGCTAAGAAGAATATCAAAGTACAATTTGTAGAAGATAAGTCAATTTCCTATTTCGATCAGGCGAAAGTTAGGTGGTGGCTGTCATTAGGTCTTTACGTGAAAGCAAATGGCACGCCGTGGAGAAATGAAACCATAAGTGATTCTACTGCTTTTATAGGTTTGGATTTTTCGATCAACAGAATTAACAATGCCTCAAAATTTGTTTTAGGCAGCAGTCATATTTTTGATTCATCAGGCCAAGGCCTGAGATTTTTACTACAACCAATTGACCAACCTGTTTTTTACGGCAAAAACCCCTTTATGAGTAAAGAGGATGCGAGAAAGTTAATATTAAAACTTAAAGAAGCATATTTTAGAATAGATGGAAATTCTAAGCTTGACAAACTCGTAATTCATAAAGTATTGCACTACACGAATGATGAAATGCAGGGAATTGCTGAAGCCCTGGACGGAATAGACAATATTGAACTACTTCAAATTCAAAAATATTCCAACTGGAGAGCGATAAGGGGTCTAAAGGATACGAACACGAATAAAATTACTATTCATGGGTATCCGGTTCAAAGAGGCACAGTAGTACAACTCGATGACTTTAGTTTTTTACTTTGGACACATGGATCCGTTCTTGACCATGACGTTGCAGGGCTAAGGAAGGACTATTATCAAAGTAGTAGAGGGATTCCGGCACCTCTTCTGGTACGTCGGTTCAGGGGAACTGATCCTATTGAGACTACTGTGAAGGAAATTTTAGCTCTAACGAAAATGAATTGGAATGGGGGCGAACTTTATAAAACACTTCCAGTTACGCTTGA
>JAATEZ010000307.1 GCA_015655485.1 Lactobacillales bacterium
GCTGCGCCTCTTTGATCACAGGAACGATCAAGCCTTCGTCCAAAGCGACAGCCACACCAATGTGTACTTCTTCAAATTGCTGCAAACCGCTGTCACCATACCAAGCATTCATTTCCGGATGGTCCTTTAACGCTAACACAACAGCCCGGATCAAAAGAGGATTCATCCCCAGCTGGCCTCTATTGATTTGATCGGCTGCTTTATTTTTTATTTCTGCCCGAAATTCCATCAAGGGGCTGACATTGATTCTCCTGTGTATGGTCACTTGAGCTGTATTTTGCAGACTATGATGCATTCTCTGAGCAATTACTTTACGCATTCCTGTCAAACCTGAACCAACTGATTGAGTCAAAAGGCCTTCATCACTAACCGGATTATTCTTTGGAGCATAATTTTCAACATCTTTTCTGGTGATACGGCCGTTACCGCCGCTTCCATGAATTTCTTGATAGTCATAGCCTTTTTCACTCGCTATTTTCCGCGCTAATGGTGTAATAAAAATACGTTCATCGGCTGATCTGTCAAGAATTGCTGCAGATTTTTTTTCATTCGTTCTATTAGGTGGAGGAGTTGTCATTGCTTCTGTAACATTCTCCGGCTGCTTTGTTTCGCTCTTTGTATGCACTTTTTCATTTTCCTCGCCAATGATCCCGATCGCTTCCTTACAAAGCGCCTCTTCCCCAGCATTATAAAGAATTTTTAATAAGAGGCCTGATTCAGGAGCTTCTACATCATGGGTCAATTTTTCTGAACTGATCGAACAGACGGGTTCTCCCTTTTGGACTCTATCGCCTTCGTTTTTAAACCAGATATCAATCGTCCCTTCCGTCATTGTTAAACCTAATTTTGGCATTAAAATTTCTACCGCCATCCTTTTTCACCTCCTTTAAAATTATTTTAGATCTGCAATCAATTCATCCGCTACATTTAAAACTTTTTCAGCATTGGGCAAATAAAGCTTTTCCAAATTCGCTGCAAAAGGAACCGGTGTGTTCGGTGCACAAACACATTTTACCGGGCCGTCAAGATAATCAAAGGCTTTATCTGAAACGATCGAAGCAATATCCGTTGCGGTATTATTATGCGGATTGGCTTCATCGATGATGATCAAGCGACCCGTCTTTTTAACGGAATTTAAAACGGTCTCTTCATCCCATGGCGCAACAGTCAACAGATCGATCACTTCAACTTCGATTCCTTCTTTTGCTAATCTTTCTGCCACTTCCAAGGCTACATAAAGCATTTTTCCGATCGTTACAATAGACAGATCTTTTCCCTCGCGTTTGATTTTCGCTTTACCGATCTCGACTGTATAATATTCTTCCGGAACTTCTTCTTTAAGGCTATAAATCGTTTTGTCCTCTGAAAAGACTACAATATTATCCTCTTCGATCGCCGCCAATAGTAATCCTTTAGCATCATAGGCATTGGATGGAACGACCACTTTTATCGCTGGTACGGAACCAAAAATACCGTAGTAAGATCCGGAGTGCTGAGCGGCAGCCGAGGCTCCTGCACCGTGGTTCGTCCTTACAGTCATCGGAATCGTCGCCTTGCCGCCGAACATATACCGCATCTTGGAACCCTGAGCCAGCAAAGTATCAAAACAAAAACCGATGAAATCATTGAACATCAATTCCGGAACAGGTCTCAACCCAGTTGCAGCAGCACCGACAGCTGCTCCCATATAACCCATTTCGGAGATTGGCGTATCGATCACACGTTCATGCCCATATTTTTCGACTAAACCCTTCGTTAATCCGAAAACACCGCCCCAGGCCCCCTCTCCATTTAAATGATCGACTGTCGTTCCTCCAGCAATATCTTCTCCCAACAAAATCACTTTTTCATCTTTTTCCATCGCCATATCTAAGGCTTCTGTAATTGCCTGCATCATGGTAATCTTGCTTTGTCTAGCCATTTTTTCTCGCTCCTTTTCTTTAAAATTATTGGGCAAAAACATCTTCATACAGAGCTGCTTCATCAGGAAGCGGACTCGTTTCCGCAAATTTCACAGCATCATCGATTTTTTTGATCGATAGTTGTTCAATTTCATCCGCTTGTTTAGCTGTGATCAGCTTTTTCTTGATGGCTTTCGTGCGAAAAACTTTGATTGGATCTGTATCCGCTAATTCTTTTTCTGGACCTGTTTTTGCTTTATACTTTTGCTCGTCTCCTTCAAAATGACCATAATTACGGTAAGTCACACATTCGACGATCGACGGCCCCTCCTCAGCGCGGGCACGTTCAATCGCTTTTCCTGCTGCTTCGTAAACAGCAAATAAATCTTTGCCATCCACCGTCTCGCCAGGAATATCATAAGCAATACTGCGCTGCGCGATCGTTTTAGATCCTGAAGAATAAGATTGTGGTGTCGCTTCAGCAAATCCGTTGTTTTCACAGACAAAAACCACCGGCAGCTTCCAAATAGAAGCTAAATTGATCCCTTCATGAAAAGTTCCTTCATTAGCCGCTCCATCCCCAAAAAAACAGACAGCGACCGCGCCGGTTTTCAAATATTTGCTGGTCAAACCAGCTCCCACTGCCAAAGGAAAACCGCCGCCAACCATCCCATTGGCTCCCAGCATGCCCCGATCAATATCCGCAATGTGCATAGAACCGCCTTTGCCTTTGCAAAGACCCGTTTTTCTTCCGAATATTTCGGCCATCATGCCGTCCACTTCACATCCCTTGGCAATACAATGACCATGTCCGCGATGGGTACTCGTGATATAATCTTTATCCGTTAAATGAGCACATACGCCAGTGGCTATAGCTTCTTCCCCGGCATATAAATGAACAAATCCCGGGATCGCTCCAGTCGTGAAGATCCGATGAACTTCATCCTCAAAATTACGTATATCATTCATATTTTCATAGATCCATAAAGCTTTTTTCTTTTCCATGATTTATTTCCTCCCTTGATTTCTATTCATGAATGGCTTTTCCCATAAGACTATTGGCCGTTTCACCAATGATCTCTGACATAGTTGGATGTGCAAAAGTGATGTCCGACAATTCCTCCACGCGGCCTTCCGA
>JAATEZ010000091.1 GCA_015655485.1 Lactobacillales bacterium
CATTGGATGCTATGTATGCCGCGATTATTGGATTCAGCTTTAAGGAATCTTCTTATCTAGCGGAAATTTTTCGAGCCGGTTTGGATTCAGTAGATAAAGGTCAATTTGAGGCGAGTCTGGCAGTGGGTATGAAGCGCTGGAAAATATATCAATCGATTATTCTGCCGCAAGCGATTGTCAATGCGGTTCCTGCAACAGGAAATGTATTTGTTTCGTTGATTAAAGAGACTTCGATCGCCTTTACTTTGGGAATTACTGAGTTATTTGCGGAAGGGAAACTGTTAGCAGCTTCTTCGATGTTATTTCTTGAAACATATATCGTTGTGGGCTTTGTCTATTGGGCGATCGTCGTGATAGTTAGTGTTCTACAAGTGCAACTAGAAAAAAGAATTTCTGTACCCTATAAGAGGTGATGAAAATGATAAATGTCGAAAATCTAACTAAACGTTTTGGAGAAAATACCGTTTTAAATCATATAAATTTTCAAGTGAAAAAAGGAGAAGTTGTGGTAATTATTGGCCCTTCAGGTTCAGGAAAATCCACACTTTTGCGAAGTTTAAATTTGCTTGAAACTTTAGATGAAGGAAAAATCACAATTAATAATTATACCGTAGAGGCGGGGAAAACTTCTTATAAAAAAGCTTATGAGCTGCGTCAGCAAACCGCGATGGTTTTTCAGCACTATAATCTTTTTAGGAATAAAACAGCACTGCAAAATGTGACGCAATCGTTGATTTCAAATAAACGCAGTTCGCGAAAAGAGGCTAAAAAAATTGGTGAAGACTTATTAAAAAGTGTAGGGTTAATTGACCAAAAAGATCAATATCCGGCGACTCTTTCGGGGGGACAACAACAAAGAGTAAGTATCGCTCGGGCATTAGCAGTACAACCAAAGGCCATTCTTTTAGACGAACCAACAAGTGCTTTAGATCCAGAGTTAGTCAAGGAAGTTTTGTTGACGATTGAAAATCTCGCAAAAATGGAAACCACGCTTGTGATTGTGACGCACGAGATGAAATTTGCCCGAAAAGTAGCGGATCGTATTATATTCATGGTGAATGGGAAAATTGTTGAAGAAGGCATACCGGAAGAGATTTTTGTGCATCCAAAAGAGGAAAGAACCAAAGCTTTTCTGGTAGAATCAATTCCCGAAATTATGGACGATTTTATAATCTAAGTGAAGGAAGGTAAATGAATGACAAGTTTTAAGAATCCTCAGCAATATGTGAACCAGGCCGAAATCATAATGCACGCCGGAAAGTATATTCAAGCATTCGCCAAAAAGCTAGTTCTTGTTTTTTCTCCAACAGCGATTCGGCAAATCCCCAGAGAATTTTATCGGAGTTTGGAAGATGCAGGAATTATTTATGAAAATTATGAGTATGAGGGCTATCCTACCAAAACAGCCATTCAAGCGTTGATGAGTTTTGCGGAAATACAGGGTGCAGATGCATTGCTGGTTATTGGCGGCGGTCGTATGATGGATTTGGGGAAAGCGGCTGCCAGTCTGGCAGAAATCCCGGTAATAACCATCCCGTCGATCGCGGCTACGAATGCTGCTTGGCGGAGTAATAGCATTCTTTATGATGAAACGGGCAGGCATGTCGGCAAACAGGTCAATGATCAAGGACCAAGGTTAGTATTGGTTGATCCAAAAGTTATATTGAAGGCTCCAGCAAGATACATAGGTGCAGGCATTGTGGATGCACTTGCGAAGTGGTATGAGTGTCAACTATATGTGAAATTGTATCCGAATGATTTTAAAATTCGAGTAGAAGCAGAGGTGTCAAAGACTGCGTTTGAATTTTTGTCAACTTATGGATATACAGTTTATCAACAAGGTGCATCTTCCGATTTACAGGTGGCTTCACAAGTTTTAGATGCTTTATTTGGTGCGGTTGGTTTTTCAGGCAGTTATGCGGGCGGGAAATTAACTTCGGGTTTTGCGCATCCTTTTCATAATGTTGTTACACGGATCCGCAGTACAAATCAAGCACTGCATGGTGAAGTTGTTGCTTTTGGTTTGATTTGTCAATTCATTTTGGAAAAATTGCCAAATCGTGAAATTCAGAACCGAATGGCACTTTTTCAACGCTTTGGCGTGAAGGCGGATCTTGCTTTTTTAGGAATTGAAAATGAAGAAAAATTACATAAAATAAGTCAAGATTTAGAACATTTTTTTGATCAAAAGGAGGTTTATTTTAAAAATTTAAA
>JAATEZ010000068.1 GCA_015655485.1 Lactobacillales bacterium
AAAACGGCTTTTCGAACTAAAAAAGCATCATGATATATGTTCATAAAATTGTGTAGATTTCATAAAAAAACTTTTTTGCGCGGTTTATTTATATCTATAAAAGGAGTTCATCGATAAAAAAGTGGATATTTGCAGTAGAATAGAAGGCTGTTTTTATAAATTTTCCAATGGATCAGACCTGACAGAACTTTTAAAAATTTTTTACGGTTTTTTGATTAATAAAAAAAAGACAATTAATAAAAATTCAGAGAAAGCGTCAACATACTTTTTTTTATTAACTAAAGAACACGTTTCACTAAATAAATAAACAAATACTTTCAAAAGGATTGTATAAAAATTGAAAAAAGAGTATAAATTAGAAATACATTGTTTAGAATATTCTGAATATTCTAACTATTTTCAGGATAATTCCTGCTTGCAGCAATCTCCAATGATCAACGACAAAATTTTATATTGGTGAAAGGAGGCTGTTTGTTGCCTTTATCGAGTGCTGGTAAAGTGATGAATGACCAGAAGAAATTTGTGAGTATAGAAAAAAGGAGGACATTGTATGGGTAGCTTTTTTGATTGGAGACTCGTGATAGAGTATTTCCCAAAAGTTTTAAATGCCTTGCCTGTCACGCTTGCAATTGTTGGTGTAGCAACTGTGGTTGGTTTGTTTTTAGGTGTGATCATTGCTTTTATCAGAATTGAAAAAGTGATCGTGTTAAGCCAAATCAGCGCGGTATTTGTCTCTTTTATCCGCGGTACGCCAATTTTAGTTCAGATGTTTATCGTTTATTATGGCCTTCCCCAAATCTTGATATTGATCGGGATCGATGCGAACCAATGGGATAAAATTTATTATCTATATGCAGCCTATGGTTTGAATACAGGCGCCTTTTTATCAGAAACGGTTCGAGCGGCGATTTTAAGCGTTCCTGAAAGCCAGTCTGAAGCGGCTTTGGCCTGTGGATTATCCAAAGGTCAGATGTATTTTAAAATCATTTTTCCACAAGCGATCCGCGTAGGGCTGCCCAACTTTGGTACGACAGTTATTTCATTGCTGCAGGATACTTCTTTAGCTTTTACAATAGGCGTCATTGATGTGGTAGGCAAAGCCAGAGCTATTGGATCAGTGACCTTTCATACCATAGAAGCTTATGTGGATGCAGCGATCATTTTTGTCATTTTGAGTTTTATTTTAGAGAAGCTTTTCAGTTTGCTCGAACAAAGAATGGATTTTGCAGCTAGAGCAGCGGTACCGTTAAAAAAAAATTTAGAAAGAAAAAAGGTGTTTTTAA
The DNA here is from genome assembly GCA_015655485.1 of Lactobacillales bacterium. Lineage (GTDB taxonomy): Bacteria > Bacillota > Bacilli > Lactobacillales > Vagococcaceae > JAATEZ01. The sequence continues at coordinate 1,284 of JAATEZ010000068.1, forward strand.
AACTTAGCAAAAGAGTAGGGGTAGGCTGGAAGAAAATATAGCCGGATGAAATAGTTTCAATCAGAACAGAGAGAGCTGTCTGAATAGTGGCTAAAAAACAAAGAGGAGTGTTATTTATGAAGAAGCAAGGGATTTTTAATATCGGTAAAATAGTAAGTATAGTTTTATTTGGAGCATTTATTTTAGCAGGATGCGGCAGTAGCAGCTCTAGTACTGCTGAGAGCTCAAGCGACGATAAAGTGAAAGAAATCACTGTGGCTACAGGGAATAATTCGATCCCGTTTTGCTATTTAGATGAGGATGAAAACTTTGACGGATATGATGTTCAAGTCGTTAAGGCTATTGATAAAAAGTTGAAAGATTATAAATTCACTTTTGAGGGTTCAGATTTCCCAACGACTCTGACAAACTTAGAAAGCGGCAAAGCAGAAATGGCAGCTTTCGAATATGAAGTGAATGATGAACGGAAAGAAAAATTTTTATACGGCGATGTCGGCTATGTTATTTGGGACAGTTACATCGTAGTTGATGGTGATCAGACCAAGGCTTATGCTACATTGGATGATTTGAAAGGCAAAAGGGTTTATGCGACGACCAGCACCAACCAGGCCGCAGTTTTGGAGAACTATTTAGCTGATAACAAGGGAGCTTTTGAAATCGTTTATGGCGAATATACAAATGAACAACAGGTCCAAGCCCTGCAGTCTGGTCAGGTAGATGCTACTTTGGCACCAGCCTATTGGGTTGATACGGTGAACAAACAATTTAGTTCAAATTTAATCACAAATGCTGAGCCGGTCCACAACTCAGATGCTTATATTTTATTTAATAAAGATGAAACTGAATTGAAAACGGCAGTGGATGGGGCACTTAAAGAATTAAAAGAAGATGGGACGATCAAAAAGTTGTGTAAAGAATATTTAGGTGGAGACTATGTGCCAAAAGATTAGTTCTTCAGTCTTGGAACTTTCAAGAACGTAATCAGAAAGAAGGAGGATCGCATTATGAGTTTTAGTCTTGAAACTATGTTGCATGCCTTGAAGGTGGCAAGTGTATATATCCCAACAACTCTTTTTATCGCTTTTGTTTCCTTGTTCATTGGCGGTATTTTCGGATTACTGATCGCGTTGGTCCGATTATACAATATAAAAATTCTTTCAAGTATTTTTAAGTTTATCATTACTATACTAAAAGGGATCCCGATCGTTTTGATCATTCTGGGGACGTTTTTGTTAAGCAGTCAATTTTTTAACCCGCTGGCCAAATCTTTAGGCTGGAGGATTACTTTTAAAGATGTCAATATGATAACGATCGCTGTTTTGGCCTTAAGCATCATGGCGACGATCCAATTAAGCGAAATTTTTAGAGGGACACTTGCTTCAATCAAAAAAGGGCAATATGATGCGGCCAAGTCAATTGGATTGACGACTTTTCAAACGATTCGACGAATACTGATCCCGTTAGCTTTTCCAGTGGCTTTACCGATGATCAGCAATCTTTTGATCAATCTCATCAAAGCTTCTTCTCTGGCCTCGATGGTCGCGGTAGTTGATATCTTTGCAGCGGCCAAGATCTCAGCGAATCAAAATTATCGCTTTTTGGAAGCTTATGTAGCTGTAGCGATCATTTATTGGGCGCTCAATTTTTTGATTGAAAAATCTTCTAACTTTTTAGAAAACAGTCTGAATCGAAAACTAAGGAGGTCGTTCCAATGATCGCTCTTGAAAATGTGCATAAAAGCTTTCAAAAACAGCAGGTTCTCAAAGGAATCAACTTAAAAGTAGAAAAAGGCGAAGTCGTTTGTATCTTGGGGCCAAGCGGTTCAGGCAAAACTACTTTTTTAAGGTGTATCAACTTTTTGGAAAAGGCGGATCAGGGTTCCATTAAAATTGGCGCTTCGCAAGTTGATTTTAGCACAGCATCTAAAAATGATATTTTGAAAATTCGACGCCAAACAGCTATGGTTTTTCAAAATTATGCCTTGTTCAATAACAAAACGGCGAAAGAAAATATTATGGTGGGACTGATTTTAGCTCAAAAGATGCTGCCGCAAAAGGCTGAAGAACTGGCATTAGAGTTATTGCAAAAGGTCGGGCTGGCTGATCGGGCTGACTTTTATCCTAGTCAATTATCTGGCGGTCAAAAGCAGCGGGTCGGTATTGCCAGGGCCTTGGCTCTCAATCCTGAGGTGATTTTGTTTGATGAACCAACCTCTTCGCTTGATCCCGAATTAGTCGGTCAAACTTTAGCTTTGATCAAGCAGATCGCTGATGAAGGCGGCACGATGATCCTGGTGACTCACGAAATGGGCTTTGCTTATGAAATAGCCGACACGGTTGTTTTTATGGAGGGCGGCGTCATTGTGGAGCAGGGAACGCCGGACGAAGTTTTTAATCATCCTGCAGAAGAACGAACGCAGCAATTTCTTTCTCGTTTCACAGATCATCAGAAGGTAGGTCAGCAGGCAGTGTAAATAATGATTTTTTGGATTTTAACTTGGGCAGATCGCGAAAAAAGCTGGATTGGAGGCAGGCAGGAGCAAAAAAACAGGAATTGTGCCAACTCTGCTTCCTCGGCTTTACAAATAAATATAACGAAAGAAGGTCGATAAAATGAACTATCGTTTTGCCAATCGTTTATCGCAATTAAGCACCTCGCCGCTGCGAGAAAATGCCAAGAAGAACTTATCACCTCAAGCGGATACTATCTCATTGGCCTATGGTTATCCTGCGGATGATTCATTTCCTATCGAAAAACTTGAAAAGATTTCTAAAGAATTATATGAAGGGACACCCGCTAGATTTTTGCAGTATGGACCGACAGAAGGACTTCCGGAACTGAGACAATTATTAAAAAAAAGATTGTCAGATGTATTGAACTGCGGGTCTTCGGAGGATGAACTGCTGATCACTTCCGGTTCGACGCAGGCCATGGATCTGGCCGTTAAGGCATTGTGCAATGAGGGTGATATTGTGCTTTGTGAGGAACAGACTTTTGTTGGAGCTGTCAATGCTGTTAAATCTTATGGTGCTGTGCCGGTGGGGCTGCCGATGATGGGCGAATCGATCGATACAATCAAACTGGAGGAAGTTTTGGCGAAAGATACTGAGCAAAGGATCAAAATGATTTATTTGATCCCGACTTTTCAAAATCCGCTGGGAACCTCGATGCCGCTTGAAAAACGTAAAGAAGTATATCAATTGGCACAAAAATATCAGGTGATCATTTATGAAGATGATCCATACGGGGATTTATTGTATGAAGGTGAAACCATTCCAAAAATCAAAACTTTTGATACGGACGGTCTGGTGATTTATGTGGGTTCTTTTTCTAAGATCCTGGCTCCCGGCTCTCGTCTGGGCTTTGCACTGGCACCTAGTGAATTGCTGGATAAAATGATTCTGGGAAAGCAGAATTCTGATTCACACACCAATTTTTATTGGCAATCTGTTGCCACTGAGTATATCCGGAAATATGATTTTGAACAGCATATTCTTGATCTGCGCGACCTTTATCGGGAAAAATTTTTATTGATGATGAGCTGTCTGGACAAGATCGATCCTGCTTTATTAAATTATATTCGTCCTCAAGGCGGTTTTTTCCTTTGCTGCAAAATGGGAGAACAGATCGACCCGCAAAGCTTTTATCACTATCTGGAAGCAAAAAAAGTATTTGTTATTCCCGGAAACATGATGAGTGTGACCGGAATCGGTTATGAGCATTATTTCCGCCTGAACTTTACCAATCCAACGGAAAAAGAAATCATGGCAGGAACGCAGATCATTGAGGAAGCATTGTTACAAACAAGCTGTACTTCTAAAAATAAACTGGCTGTCAATGAGTGAAGACAGAGGTGAAAACCACAAGTGAGGTGGCAAGATTGAAGATTCTGTTTTATGGAGCAAATGAAATAGAAGTAGAACACATGAAAAATTGGGCTAAAAAAAATGAGTGTCAAGTAGACTACATCCAAGAGTCATTAACTACTGAAAATATTGCTTTAACCAAGAATTACGATGGAATCGTACTTTTTCCTCCCACAGAAATGCTGAAAAATGAAAAAATATATCGCGACCTGGAAAAAAACGGCATCTGTCAATTGTCCGTCAAATCCACTGGGTTTGAAAATATCAATTTTGACTACGCTCAGAAATATCATTTAAAGGTCACGAATGTTCCTGCTTATAGCCCGACATCGGTCGGTCACTTTACTGTCATGCTGATTTTAATGTTGCTCAGAAATATTCCTGAGCAAATCAAACATCTGCAGACGGATCACTCTGAACGCAAAGAGAGGATGGGCAGAGAACTGGAGAATGTGACGATTGGTGTTTTAGGCACCGGCCGGATCGGTTCAGTCGTAGCGGAAAACTTAGCTGATTTGGGTGCGACAGTCATTGCGAGCAGTAATTATATTAATTTAAAACTTTCGAAAAAAATTACGTATGTTTCATTTGATGAGTTGGTCGCGCGTTCTGATGTGCTGACCATTCACATTCCGCTTAGTGAAAGTTCGACTTATCTGTTTTCAGATGAAGTCTTTGCCAGAATGAAGGATCAGTCTTATCTGATCAATTGTTCTCGCGGGAAAATAATTGATACCAAAGCTCTGATCGACTGGATGCAGAAAGGTAAATTAAAGGGTCTTGCATTAGACACACTGGAGAAGGAAGAACGATATTTTCAGCAGGGGATCCAGCACAGCCCCTATTATCAGCAACTGATTCAATTTGATAATGTGATCATTACGCCGCACATTGCCTATTTTACCGATGTAGCTGTTCAGGAAATTGTTGAAACGGCCTTAGAAAATGTGAAAGATATCTTACAAAAAGGCAGTTCTTTGAATCTGGTGATTTGACAGGAAATAGAGATCAGAATAGCGAGGAGATAAAAAAATGAATATGGTAGAAATAGCGGATGTTCATAAAAGCTTCGGCACAAATAAAATTTTAAAGGGAATCGATCTGGTCGTGAAAAAGGGAGAAGTGGTGTGTATTCTCGGACCAAGCGGGTCTGGGAAAACGACTTTTCTGCGCTGCTTAAACTTCTTGGAGCGGGCCGATTCGGGACAAATCTTGCTTGGCGACAGCCGTGTTCGTTTTGCTCAGGCAACAAAAAAAGAAGTGCGGGCTATTCGCTTAAAAACGGCCATGGTTTTTCAAGGTTATGAATTATTTATGCATAAAACAGCCTTGCAAAACGTTGTGGAGGGATTAGTGATTCCACGCAAGATCGCAAAACAGGAAGCCAATGAGATCGGCATGGCTATGTTGGGGAAAGTCGGGATGAGTGATAAAGCAGATGCTTATCCCAGTCAATTATCCGGAGGTCAGCAGCAGCGGGTCGGGATCGCCCGGGCAATGGCCTTGGATCCTGATTTGATGCTCTTCGATGAACCGACCTCCGCTCTTGATCCTGAACTAGTCGGCGAAGTGCTGGAAACCATGAAACGACTGGCTTTTGAAGGACGGACGATGATCGTGGTGACTCATGAAATGCAATTTGCCTATGAAGTTGCGGATAAAGTGATTTTTATGGAGAATGGGGTCGTCGTAGAGAAAGGGACTCCAGATCAAATATTCAACCATTCAAAAGAAGATCGGACCAAAGCCTTTTTATCGCGGCTTTCCTTCGACTCTATTAAGAAAGTTGTGTAAATTTATGAATGTATCGCATGAGGATGACAGCGAGTTGATAGTAACTGATACAGATCGGTTTTCTGTAGCCATGGATGCCAAAGAAAGAATTTGGTCAAAAGATTTTCTGTTGTTGATGTTTATCAATCTTTTATCTATTACAGCGATTACGACGCAGATGGGAACTTTATCATTATACGTAAAATATCTTGGTGGAAGTCAAGGGGTTGCCGGCGGGATCGTGGGTATGTTAGCCTTCTCTTCTTTGTTTTGCCGGCTGCCTGTTGGCTATCTATTGGATGGAATCGGGCGCAAAAAAGTTCTTATTATGGGATTACTGGTTTTAGTTTTTGATTTTGCTCTGCTAAATATATTTAACAGTATCCTGTTGCTCTTTGTGCTTCGTTTTATTCAAGGAATCGGTTATGGGACACAATCGACTTCAGTCAGCACTTTTGCGAGCGATCTGATCCCTAAGTCGAGATTATCGGTAGGTTTAGGTTATTTCAGCATTTCACAAATTTTGCCTAGCGCTTTTGGTCCGGCTATTGGACTATTTGTTATTGAAAATTATGGGTATGAAGATCTCTTTTTTGTTGGCTTCATTCTAGTTTTTTTGGCTGCTTTTTTCAGTCTTTTTTTATCAGATAATTATAAAAATCAATTGTTTCAGAAAAAAAAAATCAAAAAAAATTCTAAGAAATTGGCCTTGTTAAAAAAAGAAGTCGTTATCCCCA
>JAATEZ010000309.1 GCA_015655485.1 Lactobacillales bacterium
AAACCATTGTTCAATTTGAAGATAAGGCCGGGAAAAAAAGTATCACTCAAGCCGGCAGTCAGCTGGACGGCGGGTTTAAAATCACAGAACCTGTTGTTGTGCTGGTTGATAACGGCAGCGCCAGTGCGGCCGAAATATTTGCTGCTGCTTTAAATGAATCAGCAAATATCGAAGTCATCGGGACTAAGACTTTTGGTAAAGGAACAGTTCAAACCGTTAAAAAATACGAAGACAATAGTGAAGTCAAGATGACGATCATGAAATGGCTGACACCAAAAGGGGAATGGATCCATAAAAAAGGTTTTACTCCTACAACAGAAGCTGACTTTCCTAGTTATGCCTATCTGACTCCTATTGATACGGCAAAAAATTATCAATCTGGTGATACCAACAGTGCAATCAAGACATTAAAAGAAATGTTGAATGCCCTGCAAAATAATGGACTCACCGACAATGAAACCTTTGATGAGGCAACAAAAAATGCTATTAGCCAATTTCAGTCCAGTCAGTCGATAGAAGCAACAGGATCAGCAGACAGCAGCACCCTCATTAAAATTGAAGAAAAATTAAAAGAGCTGGTTTCCGCCAATGACAATGCCTATAAAACAGCTGTCACCTCACTAAAAAAAGATTTAAAATAGAAAAAAAGAAAAGGAGGGCGGAAAGTCTGCATGATGCTAAAATTTGTTGACTCTTTTTGGTCCTGGCTGAAAATCATTCTCTTAGCGGTTGTTTTGGTATTATTCATTCGCGGATTCATTTTTATCCCTCTGGAAGTTGAGGGCAATTCGATGGAAAATACGTTACAGCAAAGTGATCACCTCGTAATGGAAAAATTTTCTAAGATAGAGCGATTTGATCTCATTGTCTTTCAGCTTAAGGATGGTTCAACCTATATAAAAAGAGTTGTCGGACTGCCTGGGGAAAAAATCTCCTATAAAAAAGACAAATTATATATCAATGGGAAGCAGGTTGCTGAAAATTTTTTAACTCAAGCAATAGCGAATCAAAAAAAAGGACTGCAATATACCTCTGATTTTGACTTGCAAGATTTTCAAAATGGCGATAAATTAGGAAATAATGAGTATTTTGTTATGGGGGATAATCGCAAAGTAAGCAAAGACAGCCGCTCATTTGGACCCATCACTGAAAAAGAAATTTTAGGAAAAGCACGGATGATTTATTATCCCATCAGCCATTTTAAAATAATTAAAAGTCAAAATAGTGAAAAAGAGGTAAATAAATGATAATCCAATGGTTCCCTGGACATATGGCCAAGGCAAGAAGAGAAGTAAGTGAAAAATTAAAATATGTTGATATTGTTTTTGAAATAGTCGATGCACGTTTGCCTTTATCGAGTCGTAATCCGATGTTAGATCAGATCATTCAGCAAAAACCTCGCTTGATTTTACTAAATAAGGCTGATCTGGCGGATAGCAAACAAACCAGTTTATGGCAAAACTATTTCACAAAAGCGGGCTTTGGAAGTGTGATAGTCAATGCGCAGCAAGGGAAAAATATCAATCGGATCCTTCCGGAGTCAAAAAAAGTTTTAGAAGAGAAAATTTTGCGTAATCAGGCGAAAGGGTTGAAACCTCAGGCGGTCAGAGCTATGGTGATCGGAATCCCCAATGTGGGCAAATCAACGCTGATGAATCGTCTGGTAAAAAAGAACATTGCTAAAACTGGTAATAAACCGGGAGTCACTAAAGGGCAGCAATGGTTAAAAGTCGGCAATGATCTTGAACTGCTTGATACTCCCGGTATTCTATGGCCCAAATTTGAAGATCAAAAAATTGGTCAAAAACTTGCTTTGACCGGTGCGATCAAAGACGACTTGCTTCATATGGAAGAATTGGCTTTTTATGGGTTAGCATTTTTCGGTCAGTATTACCCGAGAAATTTAATGGAACGTTATCAGTTGACAGAAGTCAGTCTAACGCAAAGCCCGGCTGATATTTTAGCTGAGATCGCAGTAAAACGCGGCTTTAAAGATAATTATGATCGTGCTTGCGAATTGGTTATTCAAGAGATCCGCAGCGGCAAACTTGGCACTTATACATTAGATCGTTATGAGGAGGTCGAAAAATATTGACCAGTGAAAAAACAACGATCCAGTCTATCAGACAGCTGTTATTGGAAATTGATTCCATTGATGATATTCGTTTGACCGCCTTAAAAGAAGATCCGAGGAAAGGCGTCCAAGCAATAGTAAATAAATGGCAGCGGGATTTTGACAAGAAGCAAGATCAGTTAGCCGATCTTGAGCTTAGACTAGAGTTTGAGCGTCGTGCTCATCTGACTGGTCATCGCTATGTTGCCGGGATCGATGAAGTCGGCCGCGGCCCGTTAGCCGGACCGGTTGTTGCCGCAGCTGTTATTTTGCCAGATGATTTCAATGATTTTAGAGTCAATGATTCAAAAAAAACCAGTAAAGCGGTTCGTAATGAGTTATTTGATATCATTGAAGCGCAGGCTGTCGCGATCGGTGTAGGTTCTGTCAGCCAGAAAATGATCGATAAAATCAATATTTATGAAGCTACCAAGCTCGCTATGACTGCTGCGGTCAATGAATTGTCAGTCGCACCAGATTACTTATTGATCGATGCCATGAAGCTTCCTACTTTACTGCCGCAAGAAAGTTTGATCAAAGGCGACGCGCGCAGCCTGTCGATCGCTGCCGCAAGCATTATTGCAAAAGTGACGCGAGACAGATTGATGGAAGAATTCAGCAAACAATACCCAGGTTATGGATTTGAAAAAAATGCCGGCTATGGAACAAAAGAGCACTTAAGCGGAATCAAATCTTACGGGATCTGTCCTTTGCATCGAAAAAGTTTTTCGCCAATCAAAGAAATCGTTCAAAAATCTTTTAAATAAATAAATTTTTCCTTCTTTTTTTGCTTATTCTTAACTATAGATAAACAGAAAGAAGGTTTTATTTTTGAATGATATGGAGCAAAGATTTTTTTTATTTCAGATGAGTTTGTTAAAAAGCTTAAGTAATTTAGGACTGTATAAAATCTTAAAAGTTGCTGTGGAAGAACAATATTGGCAATACACTCCGGTAGAATTAGCTTATATAGCCGGTATCAAAGAAAGCAAAAAAGATTTTTTTTTCAAGGAATTAGCTGCTTTGCAAGGATCGGATCTGGCAATAAAAAAGCAATTTTACCGGGACAAATTCTTAACTTTTTTAGATAAGGAATATCCGGATGATTTGAGAGAAATTTATAATCCACCCGTTATTTTATATTATCAGGGCGAACTGGATTTATTGCAGAAAAAATCCTTAGCTGTTATTGGTTCCCGCAACTATTCCATTTATGGAAAACGTATGGTCGAACAGCTGCTTCCAGAGCTTATAGAGAAAAAATGGACCATTGTAAGCGGGTTGGCTCGCGGTATTGATACCATAGCTCATCGAACAGCGATCCGTCATCATGGCCGGACGATTGGTGTGATTGGTTCAGGGATTGATGTCATTTACCCGAAGGAAAACCGGTATCTGCAAGAATACATCAGTGAAAATAATTTATTGTTAAGCGAATATCCTTGTTCAACTTTACCATTATCCTATCACTTTCCTCAAAGAAACCGCATCATTGCCGGCGTAACTGCCGGGACTTGTATCATTGAGGCAAAAGAGCGGAGCGGGACTTTGATCACAGCAAATTTGGCTCTGGAAAACGGGCGTGAAGTTTTTGCTGTTCCGGGAGATATCCTCACCGGCAGATCTGACGGCTGCCATTTATTGATCCAGCAAGGAGCGAAATGTGTCTGGAAGGCAGAACATATCATCGAAGAATTTCCTTATCTCGTCAAATAAAATTTTATCAAAAAAAGCCTCTTCTTGACAAAAGCTTCTATTATGGAATAAGATTGTTTACGATTCATGTGTAAAAACACTTAAATTCATTTTATAGATAAAATCAATCACCAAGATGAGGAGAAGAGAACTGGATGGCATTTAAATATCTCGTAATAGTAGAATCTCCAGCCAAAGCCAAAACAATTGAAAAATATTTAGGAAGAAATTATAAAGTCTCTGCTCGCGCCAGGTCTTCTCCATCTCCTCGAGCTCGGCCTCGCGGATCATCGTCTCGATGCCCGAGCGGAAATGATTGGAGAGCCGCCGCGCCTTGGCGATCCACTGCCCGGCCAGGCGCATCGCGCGCGGCAGGTCCTTCGGTCCGATCACCACGATCGCCACGACGACGATCAGCAGCAGTTCGGACGCACCGATAT
>JAATEZ010000295.1 GCA_015655485.1 Lactobacillales bacterium
CACTCGCAATATTGATTGATTTTATCGCTGGTTTAAACTCTAATGACATATACTTCTCCTCCATTTCATTTTTGGTATAAAGCTGTTTTTGACTTTCCTAAAATAATTTTTCCTGCTGCACCTCCAGTGGACGGACGGTAATCTCCATTCTTGGATTTGCAGAATAATACTTTTTAGCAATTACGTTGACTACTTGACCATCATCTTCCCAGATGATCTTTTTCAGCGCGTCCATCGCTCCTTTGGCATAATTATCCGCATCCGGTTTAGTAGTCGGGCGGAGCGCCCTTAACTCTGCTGCCTCAGCCTTTTTTCTGCTGAAACTTTTCAGGGTTGACTTAAAAATCAAAAATTCGATTTCCACAGGTCCGGTCAATAATTGTTTTGGAGCGACCTGATTGGCATAAAAAGCGACAATTTTTTTGTATTGTTTACTTTTTGGCGGATCGTAAGTTTGAACAAAATTTCCCTTTCTAGCAAATCTAGGCCGCCCTTGCGGCACTGGCTCACCAGGGACAATGATTTTTATTTCTGTCATACCTCTGTCTCCGATCAATACAGATAGTCGATGAGGTCCATCCCAAAGACTACGTAATTATTTTTTTGCTGATAATCTGTGATGTAAGTGATCCTTGCTCGGATTTCTTCACCAGTGAATCCCGCTTTGGGATCCCACTCTTTTAAAACTACTAAATCATCAACTTTGAAATTTCGATCGTTCTCGCGGATCTCAAATTTCTTTTGATTTTTCCTCACCGCATAAAAATACTTGGGAAGAATCTTTAGTTCATGGATCATCCTATTCATCTCCTGATCAATTAAGTTTTTTCGATTCTCATTGGTTCCGGCATGACCGGGATCCGCAAACTTTTTTCTTTGGAATGTCCCTTATAGCTTTTCCATTTGGTATTCATGAATTGAAAAATACTGCTCTCATGATCCGCTGTATAGTAAATCGTTTGGCTGAAAAGGCCGATCAATTCCCACATTTCTTTCACCTCGAATATTTTTTATTCCTCTTCGGTTTGTTCTGTAAGCCGCTTCACTCGTTCTCTCAATGCCTTCTCCTGTTCAGGTGGCAAAGATGTCTCTTCAGTTTCTTTACCGACCCAGTCCGGCAAGGTTTCTCTGCGCTCAAATTGCTTGGATTTTTTCTGAGTGACTTGTTTCTGCCCTCTAGATTTTTGATATTCTCTCGCTTGACCAAGCGTAGTTACATGGTTATCAGCCCATTCTTTCAAGCAAGACTCGATAAAGCTTATAGCATTGCTTTTTTTTACATCTTTTGATCCAGCGATTTTTATTGCTGCATTAACAAGATCATCGCCAAACTGATTGATCAGGTCGGCCAAATCATCTTTTTGAACTTGATTCGGGAACATCCAGAGAGTTTGCCAAGTCAAAACGGACTCCCAACCGCCGCTGGCATTATTGCTGCTATCTTCTTTACTTTCCTTTACTTTACTTTTCTTTACTTTACTTTGTGTACTTTTCATATGATTAACTTGGTTACTTGTATGATTTTCATACAAGTTACTGGGTTTTTCATACAAGTTACTGGGTTTTTCATATGAATCCAATAAGTTATACATATGAGAAATACTATTTTCTTTTCGCTGATAAGTGGCCCTTTTAAATCTTTTTTGGATACCTTGTGAAGTTAAAATGTGATTTTCATCAAACATTTTTTTATTAAAAAAATCTACCTGGACCGCCTTTTTTACAGTTTCATCCACTGACCCTTCATTAATCCCGATTTCCTCAGCAATTAAGAAAGATGTATCTTCATCCCACCTAAGATAGTACCCATCCTCTCGATAGATACTACAAAGCAAATTGATTAGGACGGCAACTGAGTTAGGTCCACAAGCTTTCATGATTTTTCTAATCTTGATATCCGTTAAAAAAGAAACATCCATCGGAAAATAATCTATTCCTTGTTTCGTTGGTCTCGACATATTCCCACCTCCCCATGCAAAAAACTCAAAGGGGGGATATCCCCCTCACTGATTCACTTTTTGCCTGTTAAAGGCGGATTTGTTTCATCAAACAAGTTGTCTTTGAACGTTTCTTGTTCCATTTCCTCACTCAATTTTTCTGCTTCTTTCGGCTGTGTCGTTTTTTCACTAGAGGTTTCCTCAAATAGATCTCCCTCACCGTTCACAGCGTAGACCGTTTCATCTTTAGTGACCGCGGTTTGCATCTCAATGGACAGGATGCCCCATTTGCTGAGTAGATTTCGCAGAACGGTTTTGCGAGCCATCGCGTCGTAATTACTGGC
>JAATEZ010000401.1 GCA_015655485.1 Lactobacillales bacterium
AGCTGGCTTTTTGGGAAATGGCCTGCACTCAGGAAAAATGGTTCTAAAAATTTTTAACTTTTTTAAGTCCAGATGTTAAAAATAACCGAAATCAATGAAAAGGAATGATAAAAAATGTTACCCGTTGAATTATTACACAAAGTTAGAGAACAAAATCCGTTAGTCCATAATATCACCAATATCGTCGTTGCCAACGATTCAGCCAATGGTTTATTGGCGATCGGCGCCTCGCCTTTTATGTCAAATACACCAGCAGAAATGGCAGAAGTGGCCAAATTGGCCGATGTGGTTGTTTTAAATATGGGCACCTTAGACGACCAACAATTAAATGCTATGAAAATTGCCGGAAAAACTTGTAATGAGTTTGGTAAACCCGTTGTGTTAGATCCGGTTGGCGCTGGGGCAACCACTTATCGGAAAAAAGCAGCCGAAACCTTGCTGCATGCGATTCAATTCGATTTGATCAAGGGCAATGCCGGTGAAATCGCTGCTTTGGCGGGAGCGGTATGGCAAGCCAAAGGCGTCGACGCCGGTGATGGCGAAGCTGATCTCTCTGAAATCGCCAAAACTTGCGCCCGCAAATATCATGCTATCGTAGCTGTAAGCGGAAAAGTTGACGTGATCACTGATGGTCACAGTGTCATAAAAATTGAAAACGGCACCGAGTATTTTACTAAAATGACCGGAGCAGGCTGTCTTTTATCCTGTATTTGCGGAGCATTCTTAGCTGTGGCAGAAAAAAACGATTATTTGGCTGCTGCCGCAACAGCGGTGACCATGTATGGGTTAGCAGGAGAAATCACTGCAGAAAAACTGCCGTTGTGTTTGAATGGGAGTTTTAGAACCGGTTTATTAGATGAACTATCTGTCATAACCGCTGAAAACATCCTGGAAGGGGGGAAAATAAATGATATCGATCAGTAAAACAGAAAAATCTCAGGCCCTGACTATCGCGGGCTTTGACAGCGGCGGCGGCGCCGGCCTGCAGGCCGATTTAAAAACTTTTCAAGAAAGAGATGTTTTTGGAACCTGCGTTTTGACGGCTCTGCCGATTCAAAATACAATGGGTGTCAAAAAAGTTTATGATCTGCCTATCGAAGCGATCCAAGATCAATTATCCGTGGTTGCAGAAGATTTTAACCTTTCGGCAGTCAAGACTGGAATGCTTTTCACGGAAGAAATTATTACTGTCGTGACAGATTTTTTAACAAAAAACGATTTCGGCCCATTAGTCGTTGATCCGGTCATGGTGGCGAAAAGCGGACAGAAACTGTTACTGGACGACGGGATCGATAGTCTGATTTATCGGCTCTTGCCATTAGCAACGGTCATCACACCCAATATCCCCGAAGCAGAAGTTATTTTGAATCATCCGATCCCTGATTCAGCTGCCATGGAAAAGGCTGCCTTGGAGATCCAAAGGCTAGGTCCCAAAAACGTAGTCATCAAAGGCGGACATAGCAATGATGCCAAACAAGCGGCAGATGTTTTACTGCTGCAGGACGGCTCCCTTCACTGGCTTGCTTCAAGACGGATCGCTACCGAAAATACTCACGGAACCGGTTGTACTTTTTCTGCCTGCGTCACAGCAGAATTAGCAAAAGGAAAAAACGTTCTGGAGGCAGTCGCTCTTGGCAAAGATTTTATTCAAGCCGCTATCAGCCATCCTATCAACGTGGGACATGGGCATGGACCTACTAATCATTGGGCATACAGAGAAGGAGTATAAGCAGCATGACAAATAATCGCAAGTCAGCCATAGCAAAAATGCTGCAAACCTATTTTATCGCGGGCACACAAGATATTTTGCAGGGCACTTTGCCTGATATTTTGGAAAGAGCATTAAAAGCCGGGATCACTTGCTTTCAGTATCGCGAAAAAGGTGCCGGCAGCCTTAAAACAAAGGCAGAAAAGCACTATATGGCCCAAGTTTGTCAAAGACTATGTCAACAATACCAAGTGCCATTTTTTATCGATGATGACGTAGAATTGGCGTTAAAAATCGCAGCAGACGGCATTCACGTTGGGCAGAATGATTTGGAAATAGCGAAAGTGATCCATTTGAGCCCGCGCAAAATGCTGATTGGTTTGTCCTGCCACTCAGAAGCAGAAGTTTTAAAGGCCAATTCATTGAGGGAAATCGCTTATTTAGGGATCGGTCCAGTTTTTGGAACAGTTTCCAAAGCTGACGCCGAATCCCCCATCGACCTGCCCGGTCTGCAAAAATTAGTCCGACAAGCCTTGCCGCCTGTCGTCGCCATTGGAGGGATCAATGAAATCAACGCTGCCGCTTTATCCCAAACCGGGATCGCTGGCGTCGCCATTATTTCTGCCATCACGCGATCTGGCAATATCACACAAACTGTTGCACAAATAAAAAAAAGCTTTGCAAAACAACGCTGAAAAAATTAGAACGAATGTTTTTTTTGATTCCAAAAATATTGTTTATTTTATAGAAAATTCATTTTTTTCTCAATTTTACCAGAGGCTAAAAGAATAAGAGCGGGACATTGATCAGGATAGTTCCAGATCAATGTCCCACTCTTTATTATCTCAATAATTTTTTACTGATGCATGATTTTATCGACGGTTTTTAAAAAAGCCGTTTTTCCATAAAAATTTTCATCTAATAATTCCGGGAAAATTTCTTTGAAAAAATATTGCACTGATGGACGATGACCATACTCTTTTATCGTTTTGACCGATTCTATGAACATTTCTTTATATACTGGTTCTGGATTATTTTTAATGATCTCTTCAAAGGATTCATACAATAAGTCTACTTTGTCAGCTACCGCTAATACTTCTCCTTCAACACTCTCATCTTTTCCTTCAAATAAACGGCGCCGATAAATCGCTTGAAATTCTTCCGGTATTTCCTGATTAATAAACTCATCTGTCATCTTTTCTTCCACTATTTGCAGCATCCCGCGCAATTCTTTGCTCGCATATTTGACCGGCGTTTTGATATCGCCTATAAACCGCTCCGTATAGTCATGATTCAGCGCTTTTTCGTATAACATTTTCCAATCTACTGGAATGTCATTAGCTTCTTCAATATCTCCTAGTACTTGAGCAATGGAAGTTACCCGAAAAGAATGCGCCGCTACAGTATGCTCGGTAAATTTGAAGAACCCGGGTGCTCTTGTGATTTTTTCTAAGTTGTTTAATCCTAAAATATATTCATTTAAACCCATTATACAGTCCTCCTCGATTTTCTCACTATCATACCATTAGTTGAATTTAAATAATACGGATAAGACCATCTCACAAACAGCTATCCTTCCCTTATTTTTTCATTTGAAAAAAATTGCTCCATCTGCAAGTCTACTGATTGCCTATCAATTCATTTAATTTTTCTTTCGCGGCTTTGTCATTTGAAATCGAAAAGCTATTTTTAGGACCATATTGTCCATGAGTTCCATTATCTTCCAGTTCGCCAAAGACATTGGCATAGCCGTCTTTTTGCGGTATAAAGATATACTCATAAACCTGATCATTGTCGCCTAAAAGATAAATATGAACCGGTTTTGATGGATCTAAATTGATATAATAGCTCTCTGCTGTAGATGCCTGCTCGGCTTTTTCATCTAACCCAATCGTGCCATCCGCGGCTGTATAAAAGACACATCCTCCGATACTATGAATATCATAGCTGCCGGCACCTGGATAGCCATTATCCTGCACTTGTACTTCGCCATCCGGGGTATTCGCATACCAATCCCCCCTTCCAGCTGCACCATGGTCAAAATAGCGACTCGTTACCGCCATATTGCCAACCTTCGCCTGCTCAATAGCCCATAACAAAAACTGATCATTGATCTCTTGTTTTTTATCAGCAGATAAATTAATTTTTGCCTTTTGTGTGCTGGCCTGTGTTGTTTCGCTATCAGCAACACCCAATGAAGCTGAAGTGGTCTGGCTCGCCGGCTCACTCGATATTTTAGTTGAACTTGTTTGTTCAGAACTCACTTTTGTCTTTTGTTGACTTTCCTTTGCTTTGGAACCACAACCTGTTAGTAAAATCCCCAACCCTAAAATAATGATCCACCTCTTTTTCACAACATTTTCCCCTCTTTTTCTTATACGTAATATCTCACTCAAAATTATTTTCTCACTTATCAAAGAAGGATACAAGCAATCTCCTCAAATAAAACTTTAACCTTTTAATTCCGCCGATTGTAAAATTAAGCTAGACAACTAAAAAAAGCCATTCATGTTACAATCAAAATGTATTTCCGACCAAAGAAAACATAAGAGTGATCATGAATGACCAATGTTCATGTTGCCACAGATGAACTAGTGTTACTAAAAGCTTATTTCCATCAAAAAAAAAAATGACAAGAGTTGCTGTACTAGAACAACAGATCTACCATTTAATTCTGCTACCGCTTCAAAAAAATTCCATATTTCCAAAAGATCATTCCATCATTGAATACCTTTGGAGATATTTTATGGGTTATGTACAGGACGATTTCTTGTCTAACTTAATTGGACAATTTGAGTTTCCAAAAAACAGAAGATTTCGAGTTTTAAGGTTGAGTCAAATATTATCGACTTTTAAGAATTAGAATTGAAATAGTGGTCCTTAAACAGACTTATTTAATGAAAAAAGATTATACTAGAAGAATACGTATTCTTTTACCAAGTAAATTGGGCAGCTCTCTGTCTCATGAATCCATAGTACTCATTTTTCTATCTAAGAAAGCCTGCAACTATTATGATAATAAGTTATAATAATTTTTGCTGTTAGGAAAATAAATGAACTCTCCTGATGTCAGCCTATGAATAGGACAAAACAAACTGGAGGGATAAAGAGTAGACTAAAGAAAAATGGACAGAAATCCTTTTCAGATTAAAATCACTCACTAGGTGTAGCCCGATAATTTCCTCCTGATTGAAGCAGTTCTTTTTCTTGACATAGTACCATCGCACCAAAATATAAAATAGTGTAAAATATACTTGTAAAATTGATCAAAGTACCTGAAGGGAGGCTGTTTTTATGTACAAATATCAAAATATTTCTAAACAACTACGCAATAAGTTTACGGATGGAACCTATCAACCGGGGGACCTAGTACCAGATCAAGAAAGTTTGGCCAAAGAATTTGATACCACACGCATGACAGTTCGAAAGGCCATCCAATCGTTAATCGTTGAGGGAGTCGTCTATACGAAACGCGGAGCTGGAACTTTTCTGCGAAAAGATTACCAAGCCGAAAGTAGAAATATTTTGGATTCTTCAGTGGATCGTCCAATCGGAACCACGCTGACTTATGCTGGGCGTAAAGTTACCAGTAAAGTCTTATCTTTAGATGCGCGGCTGCCAACAGAAGATGAACAAAATGCACTCATTATTGGTCCAAACGAACCTGTTTACGTTATACGACGGGTCCGTTATGTGGATAGCAAAGTTTATTCTTATGAACATACAATTATGCCCACAAAAATTACAACTATTACTAAGAAAATTTTGGAGGGATCAATATACAAACATCTGGCCGATGAAGCACATATTCACATCGCAGGTTCTCACCGTCGCATTCATGCCATTAAAGCCACGCAAGATGATGTGGATGCATTGAGCGCTGAGCTTGACGATCCAGTATTGGTCATTGACCAAGTTAGTTATACTGAGGAAGGTGAACCTTTTGAGAAATCAGAAGAACATTTTCCCTATGCAACAAGCAGTGTCATAGCAGATGTAGAGTTGCGGGAACATGATAATCATTAAAAATAATGAAAAAAAAATTATCCCATATCTATCTTTTCCATTACAAAAAAATAAAGAGACGAGTCTATTTACTTGCAGTATGCTCTCCTTGCGGCATGAGCTTTCTAAAAAAATTTGAATACTTTGACGAGGATAATATCAATAGTTGAGCGTAGAATCGTAAGAGAGATAAAGATCACAAAAATAAATAATGCCCTACCGCGAAAATGGCAGGGCATTATTTATTTTTGTGTATTTGCAGAAGATCGTTTTTTTCAACGAATCAAAATAAGAATGAGTAGGTCCACAAATCAATCAGCCCAAATCAACCCATTGGCAGCAATTAATTTTTTATACCAAGCAAAAGAGTCCTTCTTAAATCGCTGATCACTTCCATGACCATGATCATCACGATCAACATAAATCAGCCCATACCGTTTTGCCATCTCACCGGTACTAGCTGAAATTAAATCGATAGGGCTCCACATTGTATACCCGAGCACATCCACACCATCAACAGTTATTGCTAACTCCATTTG
>JAATEZ010000381.1 GCA_015655485.1 Lactobacillales bacterium
AGCGCGAGCCACGCCAGGGCGCCCGCCTGCCAGGCGGCCGGCGCCGAGCCGGCGACGAGGCAGAGCGGCGCCAGGGCCAGGGACACCGCCGACAGGCCGATGCGGGTGGACAGGAAGGCGCGATGCGCGGCCGCGTCGGTCGGGTCGCGGCGGATGTCGGCGTGGACGAGCGGCGCCACGGCGGCATCGAGGGTGGCCAAAAGGTTCACGCGACACTCCGCACCGGACGCAACCGGATCTCGTCCTGGCCGAGGTCAGCTTCTCAGCCCGGCCTTAAACGAACGCTAAGTGCGCCGGCCGCAGCATCGGAATATGCTGACGGGAATCCACCATGACGGCGTTCGACCGCCTTTCCTGGTGGTTAAACCTTCATGTCGGGAAGACGATACTGAACGAAGTCTGAAGGCGGGACGATCGTCCGCCAGTCTAAACAAAAAAGGGATGAGATAGACTTTTTGAGTTTATCTCATCCCTTTTTTGTTGGTTCTATTTTAGCCTGATTTTTCAATCAAGCGCTCATTTACTTTTTTAGCTGTGAAGATTCAGGGGGCATCAACTAAAGTGTTTTAAAATCACGTATTTTTGTTTTCTAAGCAGCATAAATAAAAGAATGCTTTATTAATTTTACATAGTTATGTTTGATTTTTAGTTTTTCAATTTCATTCGGATAAAAAAAATTGACGACTCGGTATTTTTTCCGAGTCGTTTTTTTGGCAAAGGAAAAATGTTTAATGATTGTTTACGTACAAAACAAAATGTGAATACAAAATGGATTGAAAACGTTCTTTACGGAAGCTAGTATGAAAATGTAGTAAAAATAGAGTCTTGTATAAGGAGACAAAGCGAGAAGGTGAAAAAGTGTTAAAAGATTTGACTAGTGAAAAGCTGATTCAATTACGCAAGAAAGCAAAGGATTGGCAGGAAGCGATTCGTATAGCTATGGATCCTCTTGTAAAGGAAGGATTTGTCAAACCCGGTTATGTAGATGCGGTTATCAAAAATGTCCAAGAGATGGGTCCGTATATCGTGATCACGAAACATGTCGCATTACCTCATGCCCAAGTTGAAGCAGGAGCTCTTGTCAATGCGATTGGAATTACGACATTAGCTGTTCCGGTCAAGTTTGGAAATAAGGATAATGATCCAGTCAAGTATTTATTTAGTTTGAGTGCGACCAATAGCCGGGATCATCTGAGTGCTTTAGCCGATTTGGCCGATTTAATTGAAAACCAGAAATTCTTTACTATGTTGGACCAGGCCGAATCGAATCAGGATGTCATGAATTATTTAAAAAAAAATTCGCAGGAGGGAAAAAAATGTATAAAGCATTAGTATGTTGTCGAGCCGGAATGGGATCAAGTATGTTATTAAAAATCAAGGCAGATCAAGTTATCAGCGAAAATGATTTTCCAATTCAAACTGAACATGGAAATTTGGATTCGATCATTGGGTTTAATGGGGATTTAGTGATCACAATGGATGATTTATCCGAAGAGTTAGAAGATCAGGTTCCCTATGCACTTGGTATTCGTAATATTGTGGATAAAATTGAAATGAAGGAAAAATTGGAAGCTTTTTTAGAACAAAAAGAACAAAAATAGATGGAAGGAGTGAAACAAAATGCTTGATGCGATTTTAGCGCAGTCACGCAATACTGCGCTGATTATGGGGCTTATTGCCTGTATTGGACTGCTCTTGCAAAGAAAGAATGCAGCAGATGTTATTAGCGGAACAATGAAAACGGTTGTTGGGTTTATGGTTTTTAATATTGGTTCAGCTTGGATGAGTACAGTGGTACAGACATTTACAGATTTATTTAATAAAGGCTTTGGGATCGAAGGAGTGACCACGCAAGTTGAAGTTGCGACAGGACTTGCTTTAAATAAATATGGTACTGAGGTCGCAATGGTCATGCTGGTCGGTTTTGCAGTTAATCTGCTCGTGGCAAAATTTACCAGATTTAAAGCGATTTTCTTAACAGGTCAACATTTTCTTTATTTTGCCTGCGTACTGGCCCTTATTTTTATTTCTAAAAATACACCGACACTTATCACAATTTTGCTTGGAGGAATTTTGTTGGGATTTTTCGGAGCCGCGCTGCCTACGATATGCCAGCCGTTTATGAATAAAATCACAGGAGCGGATAATTTGGCTATCGGCCATTTTAACTGCATTGGTTATTGGTTATCAGGGTCTATTGGCAAACTTTTTGCAAAAAATGAGCAAAAACAAGAAGATTCCAGCAGTGTAAAAGTTCCTAAATTTTTTGAACTATTGCGCGATTTTATTTTTTCGGTAGCTCTATTTATGGTCGTTTTATTCTATGTTGCAGTGATTGCTTGTATGGTAAATGGGCAGAAAGCCTTTGTTTTGGAGAAAGCCGGCAATGATATTTGGTTTATTTATCCCTTTATTCAGGGGTTGCAGTTTGCTGCCGGAATGAGTGTTTTGATTTATGGGGTTCGTCAGTTTATTGCTGAGATCACCGCGGCCTTTGTTGCGATTTCCGAAAAATATATTCCCAATTCTAAACCTGCCGTTGATTGCCCCGCTATTTTTCCATTTGCTCCAACTGCGGTTATTATTGGTTTCGTGGGTTCATTTGTAGGCGGTTTAGCGGCTATGGGCGGAATGATTTTGCTTAAAAGCAGTGTGATCATGATTCCAGCGGCAGGGATTTGTTTCTTTTCGGGCGGAACTTGCGGAGTTTTTGGGAATGCTTATGGAGGTTGGAAAGGAGCGCTTGCAGGTTCTTTTGTAGTAGGAATCGGTTTAACTGCTTTACCATTGCTTTTATATCCATCTTTTTCTGCTCTCGGAATTTCAGGGGCTTCTTTTCCAAATATTGACTACAATATTCTAGGATCATTGCTTCACAGTATTCTGGGACTATTTGGTTGATCAGTAAAAGTAAATGGCGTTTCTTATTCCCTTTTATTCTTTTGTGAGATAACAATATTGAACAATAATCAGTGATTGAAAAAGGAGATCAGTTTATGTCGAAGAGAGAAATTTCGGATTTTTTAAAAATCGTATCGGCAGAATTAAAACAGTTTAATGAATCGATCAATGAAAAGGAGTGGATGCAGGCAAAGAAACTGATTTTGGCCGCAGAAAAAACCAAAAATCGTATTCATGTGACCGGGATTGGAAAACCCGGTCACGTAGCCGGCTATGCTGCTTCTTTATTTTCTTCTACAGGAACTCCGGCGTATGAATTACATGGGACGGAGGCCGCTCACGGCAGTTCAGGTCAAGTAATGCCCGGTGATGTTGTGATTGCCATTTCCAACAGCGGAGAAACT
>JAATEZ010000148.1 GCA_015655485.1 Lactobacillales bacterium
AATCTGGTAGGCTGTTCCGATTCCTGTTAAACAAGTGGTCAGTATCGCCTTCTCTTTATGAACATTAGGGTATATTACTTTAAATTCTGTTTTTGAATCCGTCATAGATTTTTTTAAGATCTTATCTAATTCTTTTTCACTTTTTAAAGTTTCTCCCACGGATAATGCCATTTGTGTAGAAACATTATTGATGATCCCAATGGGAACTTTTAACTCTTCATTAAAATACTGATAAATATCCTTTAGTGAGCCCATATCAACTAAAATCAATAATCCATTCGAAACATTATTTTTTTTTATGTATGTTTTGATTTCACTTGAAATTTCTTTTGGAGTAACATCTAAAGGCATATCAAAAGGCTCAAATATATTTTCTGCTAATAACCGATTAGCCACATTCGCAATACTGCTTGCGGTAGAATAGCCATGAGCAATAATGACAGCGCGCGGATAATTTGTCTCTAACTGAACTCCCAAACTATTTAAATACAAAGTGAAGATCACAATATCCATTTGAAAAAATTCTATATCTAATTTTTGAGAGATCATTTCTACAATTTTTTCTGAATAACGATAAAACCAAGTATATTTTTCTTCTAAAAAAACACCAAGATCCTGTATTAAATTCTGAATATGCTGATCGTCCGTTGACCACCGAAGTGAGCCGCGTTGAAACAAATAAAAACTCATGGCATAGACACTGTTCCCATTAAACCGAATTTGATAAAAGCCTTCGATTTGAGCAAAAATTTCTCGAACATGATTCGTGATATAAACTAATAATTGCTGCCCGTCTTCCCGCTCTGCATCAAAAAAAAGATAATCAAAGAGCCGTTCAACTTCTTGATTCATTTTTTCGATCCCGGATGACTCTGCTAAAGTTCTTAATTGTATTTTTTCAAAAATAAGCAATAATTTTTCATAAGTAGAATAAATTCTTTTTTGACTGGCTCTTTTCTCTAATACGAGTTGAGCCAAATCGGTATCCTTAGTTATAACGATTGTTTTTTCTCTATTGATTTTTTCCTGTGCTCCTTGATATTGTAGTAATTCCTGCGGCAAATCATAAATAGTGATGGCGATGGATTCTTGATCATGCTGTCTGGCAAAGGCTTTGGCGCTGGCATATTTTACATCGTTTTTCAATTCCCCGATATTGCCGGACAGCTGACTATTTTTTAGAATGGTCAATACTTGAGATGATACTTGAAGTTTGCGTTGAATCTTCCGGCTTTCCTGGATAAAGAAAGAATAAACTAATTCTTCTCTTTCTTGTTTCGTTCGGTCTTTTAAATCAGGTAATTCCACTTGAATAGGGATTCTTCTTAAAAATGTTGTTAACAAGTTTGTAACAATTTCTTCCGTAGTGGCAAATGCCAGTCTGACATCCACTTTGCGTTCACTCTTACTCTCGCCGATTCGATAAATCACTTTTTGATCTAAATAAGTAAACAATTTTTCTTGTCCCTCAGCATTCAATCTGTGAACCTCATCTAAAAAAAGCATCCCGCCATCCGCATTTTCAAAAGCTCCCGCTTTATCACTGTCTGCCCCAGTAAATGATCCCTTGATATGCCCAAATAAATTACTTGTCAACAGCTCTGGATTATTCGCGTATTGCGCACAATTAAAAGTAATAAACGGAGCATCTTCCTCAATTAATTCTTGATCTAAACAATATTGATACAGCAATTGAACTAGATAACTTTTCCCAGTTCCGCTGGAACCTGTTATTAAAACCGGCAAACCTCCGCCTGGATAAAAAGCAGCAGTTTTAAGTTGTTCAATATTTCGGCGCAGGCTTCCATCCGAACCAATCAATAATGAAAAAATATCTCTTTTCTGTTCAAACACCGGCTGCAATTTTTTTAGCGAAGCAATACTGGTAAAATTCGTCCGGTCTACAGGAAAAAATTGTTTTTCAAAAGCTCTTTTATGTAAAAAATAGACTGGTCTTGTATTGATTTTTATCGCTTTTCCTTCTTCTACCAGCTGATTTAAATGATGACTGGCAGTATTTCTTTTTATCCTGAACTTCTGGGAGATATCCTTAGCCGAAAAATTTTCACTCACATCATCAAAATTAAAAAAAGCCGTCTGATTCTCCAAATATATAAGAATTTCATCTTGTAACATTCTATTCCTCCTCGTCATTGGCCCGCCTCATTAATCTGCTCAAGGAAAACTTTCGAATAACTCATGCCGATTTTTTTACTCTATTCCCTATTATAAAGGGTTTTCATGATATTAGCGAGTAGCATTTTTTTAAAGTTACAGAATGCCGGCGATTCTGGCTTGGTATGATCCCGATAAAACAAAATATGCAAAATGTAAATTTAAGAATAGTAAAAAAATACAGTCACCTCCCAAAATAGGCTTTTGAAGGTGACTGTATATCATTTCTGACTTTTTTAAAACATGATATCTCCACCGTTTACATTAATGGCTTGTCCTGTTATATAACTTGATTCATTACTTAACAAAAAAGTGATCGTATTAGTCACGTCATTGACAGTGCCAATTCTATTAGCGGGTATCTTATCCTTAAAATAGTCCATAACTTTGTGCGGATCTAAGTTTCTTTTTGCTGCATAATCTGCTTCCTGTTTTTCCCACATCGAAGTATAAACAACTCCCGGGCATACGGCATTGACCCGGATTCCTTTTCCGGCAAATTCTTTTGATAAAGATTGTGTCAAGCCAATCACACCAAATTTACTAGCGCAATAAGCCTGATAATTGCTCGTTCCTACTTTTCCAGACTGAGAGGACATGTTGACAATATTCCCGCCGCCATTTTCAAGCATTTGCGCGATCGCTACTTTGCAGCACAAAAATTGCCCTTTAAGGTTGACCGCAATTGTCTGATCCCATATTTCTTCCGTATGCTCAAAAAAGGGCAGAATCTTTGAAACACCCGCATCATTGATCCAAAAATCGATAAATCCAAAATCTTTTTTGACCTGATTTCCAAGCTTTTCAATCTCTGCATAATTTGTCACATCCAATTTGAATGCTCTGGCAGTTCCGCCTTTTTCTTTAATTTCTTTTGCAACCTGATTTGCTGCCGCTTCGTTAATATCTGCAACTATTACTTTTGCGCCTTCACCAGCTAATTTTAAACAAGTTCCCCGCCCAATACCGCTGCCGCCGCCAGTGATCACTGCTGTTTTCCCCGAAAATTTCATAAATGATCCTCCTAATATAAATACCCTTTTTAATCCATTATTTCCATTTTTTAAGACGCTTTTAAAATGCCCAGCGCTCCTAAAATTCCTCCAATTAAAATCAAAACTACTAATACTAAGGTTGGTTTAATCTTTTTCTTTAACATTCCATAGGTCACTAAAGTAATAGATAATGGCAATAAACCTAATAGCAGCTCATCTAATATCCCTTTCTGAACGTTAAGCGAGGTTTCTCCCAAAGGAATTTTAAGCGGTGTTGAGATAGAAACAAAATTTGCGGCTAAAGCCCCAATCACAATTGCTCCTAACATTTGGGAGAATGTCATCACTTTTTGTAATTTAGAACTATTCAACAATTCCACAATGCCTTTCCTGCCGGTAGCATAACCTTTCATCCACAAATAATAAGCCACTGGAAGCATGATTCCTAATAATAAAACACCAAAAGCGACCGGTCCTAAAATAATATTTCCCTTGGCGGCAAAAGGAATAGTAAAAGATAATAAAATCGGAATCAAAGTTCCTTGAAATAATGTATCTCCGATTCCGGCCAAAGGTCCCATCATTCCAGTTTTAAACCCTTCGATCATTTCATCTTGAATGGGATATCCATTTGCCTTTTGTTCTTCCATTGCGATCGCAATGGACAAAATCGGATTTCCAAAAGAAGGTTCTGTATTGAAGAATTGTAAATGTCTTTCTAGCGATTTTTTTAATTCTTCAGGTTTATCACCATATAGTTTTTTTAAGATAGGAGAAAGTGCATAAACAACTCCAGTTGCCTGCAAGCGCTCATAATTATAATTAGCATGAGAAAAAAACATCCAGCGCCAATAAGCTCTTACTAAATCTTTCTTCGAAAGCTTTTTATTTAGCGGTTCTTCATGATCATTCACCATTACCGGCACCTCTGCTCTCTGAATTATTATAATAAAGTATTGTAAACATGTAAGAAATTACTCCTGCAAAAGCAGAAATCGTTAAAATAGGAAACCCTGAATAAACAGCCAGCAAAAATCCAAATAAGAAGAAAATCAAAGTTCCTTTTCCATTCATGGCTCTTAGATTCATTGCAATTCCTAATGCAGGCAATAGGCCTCCAATCACTGATAAAACATCTAATGGCCGGCCCTTTAACACATTGATCACACTAGCCACTGGTCCTGCTCCAAAGTAAACGGCCAAAGTAACAGGAACAACTGACAAGAAGAAAACAATGATTTGCGGCGGCCAAACATTTAAGAAATTGATCCGCTTCACATCTCCAGCTTCCGCCGCTTTATCCGCCATATGAACAAAGGAAATATCGACCGTCATATGAACCACCCAGATCACTGTTCCTAATAATCCTAATGGAACAGCAAGCGCTGTTGCTGCAGAAGGATTTACGTTGCCGGCGATTGCTAAAGCGGTTCCAAGTGTTCCGGCTAATGCAGAATCCATTGGAACAGTTCCTCCGGCTGATATCCAAGCAAGATAAGGCAAGTTGATCGCAGTACCAATAATACATCCTTCTACCGGATGACCCAGGATCAGTCCAACAATAGTTCCGTTTACCATTGGTCTCATAATGACATGTGTTCCCACTGTAGTTAACCATGGCTGCGCGTTTACTCCTAAAAAATAGACCAATCCAATCAAAAAAGCCTGAAAAACACTAATATTCATATCCATTCTTCCTTTCTACTTTTTTATAAAATATTATTTATTCTAGCAGTTTTTCTACAGAAACCGATTTTTCATCGGGAATGACCTGAATTTTTACAATGACACCTTGCAAAAAAATTTTTTTAATGCATTCCCTTTCCAAATCAGTTGCAGCAATGTTCTTATAAAATTTTTTTCTATTCTTATTTGCTCCCATCCCGCCTAGGATCACTTCACTAATTTGGACTCCTTCTTCAATTAAAGTCAGAAAAA
>JAATEZ010000314.1 GCA_015655485.1 Lactobacillales bacterium
ATATTTTAAATACACAGATCGAAAAAAAAATTGCAATTATTGGTGTCGGTAATTTAGGAAAAGCTTTGATCAAGAATAATTTTAGGCGAAATGAAAACTTAAATATTGTCTGTGCTTTTGATAATGATCCTGAACTGGTCGGTCAATTAGTGGATCATGTCAAAGTCCAGAATATCGCTTGTTTAAGCGAGGCAGTAAAAAAAGAGGGGATCACGGCAGCGATCTCAACTGTTCCAAGTCAGTATTCACAAGAAGCCGTTGATGCGATCGTGAATTCTGGAGTGACAGCGATCCTCAATTTTGCGCCTGGTCGCGTTCGTGTACCGGCTGCAGTGCGAATCCAATATATTGATTTAACAACAGAATTGCAAACGTTAATCTATTTTGATGAAAACTTCAGTCCAAAACAAATTTTTTCTTCTAAGCAGGCAGATTAAGCAGAAATTTTGTTTTTTTTATTTAAGTTGACTATACTTATGTTTAAGTAAGAACAGCAGGAGGAAACATAATGAAAATCACAAAGCATGGAGAAGAGTTGATTTTAGCAGGGACACCGCCAAAAGTTGGCGATAAAGCTCCGGACTTTTCAATCGTAAATTTAAAAAAACAAATTATTCAATTATCTGATTTGTTGGGCAGGCCAGTGCTGATCAGTGTGGTGCCCGATATCGACACCAGGGTCTGTGCTTTGCAAACCAAACGTTTTAATCAGGAAGCCGCCAAAATCTCTGAGGTTACTTTTTTGACGATTTCTAATAATTCTCGTGAAGATCAATTGGACTGGTGTGCTGCTGAAGGCGTTGATATGCAGATGCTCCATGACACTGAGTTGAAATTCGGTCAATCTTTTGGTCTGTATATCCCTGAAATCGATCATTTGGCTCGGGCGATTTTTATCTTAAACAAAGAGGGGATCATTGTTTATGAAGAGATCGTTCCTGAATTGTCTCAAGAACCCGATTATGATCAGGCTTTAGAAGTCATAAAAAATCTTTAAAAAATTGACGTGAAATTTTATTTATTGTAGAATAAAGCAAGGATGCGGAACAAGAGGAGTATTTTCCATTAGAATCATCAGTCAAAGAGAGAGGATCAATAGCTGGAAGATCTTTACTGATCAGGAAAAGAAGGTTGCTTGGGAGTCCTGTCTTTTAAGATAAAAAAGATACAGTTGGTGACTGTTATTTCACTTATAAGAGGCAGGTGATCCTGCAATTTGGGTGGTACCGCGGAGTTTTCGTCCTAAAATACAATTTTTTGTATTTTAGGGCTTTTTTTGTTTAACAAGAGAAAGGATGAGAGAATTCATGACAGAAGCTGAGAAAAATAGCAATCTACCGACGAAATATCAACCGAATGAGGTAGAGGCCGGACGTTATCAAAGATGGCTCGATCAAGATTTATTTAAGCCAAGTGGAGATAAAAAAGCAAAACCTTATTCTGTTGTGATCCCGCCTCCCAATGTTACCGGGAAACTGCATTTAGGTCATGCATGGGATACGACTTTACAAGACATGATCATCCGGCAAAAAAGGATGCAGGGCTTTGATACATTGTGGCTGCCTGGAATGGATCATGCGGGAATAGCTACACAAGCGAAAGTAGAGGGGAAACTGGCTGAAGAAGGCATCTCGCGTTATGATTTAGGCCGAGAAAAATTTGTTGAGAAGGTTTGGGACTGGAAAGAAGAATACGC
This sequence comes from Lactobacillales bacterium, assembly GCA_015655485.1. GTDB lineage: Bacteria > Bacillota > Bacilli > Lactobacillales > Vagococcaceae > JAATEZ01. Next base: position 1,697 of record JAATEZ010000314.1, read on the forward strand.
GGACCACATCAGAGAGCAGTGGGCCAAATTAGGTCTATCTTTAGATTATTCACGTGAACGATTCACACTTGATGAGGGTCTATCCAAAGCAGTCAAGCAAGTTTTTGTGACGCTTTACGAGAAAAAATTGATTTACCGCGGAGAGTATATTATTAATTGGGATCCGAAAGCTAAAACCGCCTTATCAGATATTGAAGTTATCCATAAAGATATCGAAGGGGCCTTTTATCATATGACTTATCCGCTTAGCGATGGCAGCGGAAAAGTGGAGATCGCTACGACGCGGCCAGAGACGATGCTGGGCGATAC
>JAATEZ010000332.1 GCA_015655485.1 Lactobacillales bacterium
AGTATTGATTGTATAATTATGACTGATTAGCTGCCGGCTATAATTGGATGAGAAAGGAATTAATCAATATGAGCAATATTCTAATTATTGAAGACGAAAAAAATCTGGCCCGCTTTGTTGAATTAGAATTAAAACATGAGGGATACGGTGTGGAAACACATGCAAATGGAAGAACAGGATTGGAAGCGGCTTTAGATAAAGATTGGGACGCTATCCTGCTGGATTTAATGCTTCCTGAATTAAATGGACTTGAAGTGTGCCGACGTATCCGCCAAACAAAGAATACACCCATTATCATGATGACTGCGCGTGATTCTGTTATTGATCGAGTCTCAGGCTTAGATCATGGAGCCGATGACTATATTGTTAAACCATTTGCAATAGAGGAATTATTGGCCCGCTTGAGAGCGTTGTTAAGAAGAATCGATATTGAAGGAGATAAGAATATAGCCAAGCAAACGACGATTTCTTATCGGGATCTGACGATAGAAAAAGAAAATCGGATCGTCCGCAGAGATGAAGAAGTGATTGAATTAACGAAACGTGAATATGAATTATTATTGGCACTCATGGAAAATGTAAATGTTGTTTTAGCCCGGGACGTTTTATTGAATAAGGTTTGGGGCTATGAAAGCGAGGTCGAGACTAATGTAGTGGATGTCTATATTCGATATTTACGCAATAAAATCGATCTTCCTGGTGAGGAGAGTTACATTCAAACGGTTCGCGGGACGGGTTATGTGATGCGTTCGTGAGAAAAAAAATCAAAGAATCACGTATGTCGATCACTTTTAAATGGTCCATCGCCACCTCGATTTTTGTATTCATTATTTTTACTTTTTTTTCGATCCTTGCATATAAAACGATAACCACGCTAATGGTCAAGCAGGAACGGACCAATCTGGAAAGAACAATGACAGAGATCATTAATCGGCTGGAAAAATCAGATCAGGAATTGACGATTGTTTCTACTGTTTATAATTTGAAAGAAACCAGTCGTTATACTGAAAGCATTTATCAAGATAGAGAAACGATGGAAGCGAATATGATCAGTATGGACAGTTTTATTTCTGAGCTGTCTCAGCCTGAGTTAAGTGCTTTTGTTTATAATACAGAAGAAAAATTAGTTTTTGAAACTAGAAACAAGCGCTTAGAATTAGAGAAGGCTGATAAGCGGTTGATCCGTATAACAACGATGGATGATGTCTCCGGATTTTTAGGTGTCGAACCTGTTTACTCACATAAAACAAAAGATTTGATCGGCTATGTTCAGATTTTTTATGAGCTGTCCTCTTTTTATGAAATTAGGAGCAAACTTTTAATAGTCTTAATTATTTTAGAGTTTATCGCACTGATCGTCAGCGGTTTATTGGGTTTTTGGTTATCTTCCTATTTTTTAAAACCGCTAAAAGTGATGACAGAAACGATGATGACGATCAGAAATGAGCCTTTATCTGATGTGCGTATGCCGGCTACACGAACGAATGACGAATTGTCTGATTTGACAGAGATTTTTAACGAGATGTTGGATCGGATGCAGCGTTATATTGAATCCCAGGAGCAGTTTGTTCAAGATGTTTCGCATGAACTGAGAACACCAGTCGCTATTATTGAAGGGCATTTGAATCTTTTGAATCGCTGGGGCAAAGATGATCCGGATGTTTTAGAAGAATCTATTCAAGCCACACTTTCTGAAATCAGCCGGATGAAAACACTGGTACAAGAAATGCTTGATCTGTCTCGAGTAGAGCAAATCGATGTTCGCTATTTGGGCGAGATAACTAATGCGAAGGCAGTCGTCCATCAAATCATCCTGAATTTTGAGCTGCTTTATCCTAAATTCAACTTTATATTAAAAGATGAGATCCTTTGTGAAACTCCAGTTAAAATGTATAAGAATCATTTAGAACAGCTGCTTATTATTATTTTGGATAATGCGGTGAAGTATTCAAAAAATAAAAACCAGGTAGATATCAATATCGAACAAGATGATCAGAATTTTAAAATCAATATTAAGGACTATGGCGAGGGAATCCCTGAAAAAGACATAAATAAAATTTTTAATAGATTTTTTCGTGTCGATAAAGCCCGTTCACGCAATAAAGGCGGAAATGGTTTAGGTCTTTCCATTGCGCAGAAGCTTGTTGAGAGTTATCAAGGAAGTATGCATGTGCATAGTCAGGTAAACGAGGGAACAGAATTTACCATTTTGATCCCTGCAGTAACCGAAAAAGAAGAAAAACAATAAAGATCACTCTCTATTGTTTTTCTTCTTTTTATCATTTATTTCTTTTCTGTTGCTGCCCGGCATTACGTCCGCGTTCATTAGCGGACGCATGATTATTTCGAACTGGCTTGTTTTTGATTGGCTCGGCAGCTTTGACTTTCTTCACTGAAGGCGTCACTACCTGTTTGGGCGGATTATTTTTTAATTCTTCTGCGATAGCAGCTTTGATTTTAGGCTTATGGTAAAAGTTGGTGATCAGAGTCTGCACACAGCTGAAAACTCCTCCAACGATCCAATAAAGCACGACTCCGGCAGGTGACCGGAATGAAATAAATACAATCATCAATGGAGACATGATCATCATGGATCTCATGGTTTTCTTTTGCTCTTCAGGAATCCCAATCGTTCCAATATAACTCTGCAGTAAATAACTAAGTCCGGCCAAGGCAACAAAAATCAGATTGCTTTCGCCTAAGTTGACCCCTAAAAAAGTAGATTCATTGATTCCGGGAGTAAACTTCACGGCATATAACAAAGCAGTAAAAATCGGCATTTGGATCAGAAGCGGCAGACAGCCGATCCCTCCAGTCATACTCAATCCATTTTCTTTATAAACAGCCTGCATTTCTTTTTGAGCTTTTAATTGCTCTTCCTGTGTAGCCGCCTCTTTTAATTTTTTTTGTGCCTCATCGATTTGTGGTTTTAATACGATCATTTTTTCTGATTGAGTCAATGATTTTTTTGATTGGCTAAGACCTAATGGCAAAATAATTACTCGAACAATTAAAGTAATAAAGATAATGGCAACGCCATAACTCCAATTAAAGTGATCGACAAAGTATGTAATTACGCTTCCCACTGGAGCCACAAGATAATTGTACATCCAACCCTTACCAGTCGGTGTTCCGGTCTTGTCAACATCCACACATCCGGAAAGAAAAATCAGGAGCGTGATCATTGGTGGAGCTAGCAACCATTTTTTTGTTTTTTTCATTAGATTCTTCCTTCAATTATTAAATTTTGCACATTGAATACTATACTTTATTCTGCTGATTTTTTCAAT
>JAATEZ010000150.1 GCA_015655485.1 Lactobacillales bacterium
GGAATTTTTTGAATTTTTTTTCATTTACTTATTGACGTTATTGAAAACTAGTAGTAAACTACAATAAATCAAGAAAGAAAAGAGGGAATTTCATTAAAAATGTAACTATCTTATTCCAAATAAGTCATCAATCATGGCAAAGCTGGCAAGGATAGTTGTATGTATGAAGTTTCTTCATAGATACGACTTTTAGATGAAAATTCTGAATCTTGTATCTATTGTTGGCTATTTCCGTAAATTATGCTGCCACATAGATTCTTTATCTATGTGGTTTTTGTTATGTTACTTTTCTAGTCGAACTTGTGGTAAGTTCTAAGAGGGCTTAAAAAGTTTCATTTATGGCAATTTCCGCAGGCAAAGATACCTGATGAAGGAAGTTGCTTTTTTTGATGTTTGAAAGAATGAAATAAAAAAATGGGGGAATTAAAATGAAAAAGAGTAAATTGATGCCGATCATCATTCTTGTCTTAGTGGTGGTTTTGGCAGGTGCCTATTTTGTCGGATCAAAAGGAAATAAAAGCAGTGAAGAAAGCACGGATCAGTCGAGTGCGAATGGGAAGATCCCTAAAGTCGGGGTTTTGCAGTATGTGAGTCACCCGGCCCTGGATGAAATTTATCGAGGAATTAAGGCTGGTTTAAAAAAATCGGGATATGAAGATGGCAAAACTGTCGATATCGAATTATTAAATGGACAAGCAGATCAGAGCAAATTGGCTACTATGAGTCAGCAATTGATCAGTGATGATTCGGATGTCCTGATCGTAATCGCTACTCCAGCAGCTCAAGCATTAGCTAATGAAACCAAATCGGTCCCAATCGTTTTAGGGGCGATCACTGATCCAGTCAGTGCCGGGCTGGTCAAGAGCAATAAAAAACCGGGCGGCAATATTACTGGTGTAAGTGACAAATCTCCTGTGGCAGCACAGATGGATCTGGCAACGAAAATTTTACCGGATGCGAAAAAAATGGGGATCTTATATTCTTCTGCTGAAGATAACTCCGATTATCAAGCCAAACAAGTAAAAAAAGCTGCTGAGGAAAAGGGTTTGACAGTTGCTTTATATGCGGTACCTTCGGCAAATGAGATCACGCAAATGGTGCAAGTCATGGCAAATGAAGTTGACTTTATTTATATTCCAACGGATAATACGATCGCTAATGCCATGCAAACCGTTGTTGAGGTAGCGAATAAAACGAATACACCGATCATCCCGTCTGTTGATACGATGGTTGAGCAGGGCGGTTTGGCCACCGTTGGAATCAATCAATATAAATTAGGCGTCAAAACCGGTCAAATGACAGCCGATATTTTAAAAGGCAAGTCTAAACCGGCAACGACACCAGTATATACTTTTGATTCAGGAGATGTTATTGTAAATGAAAAGCAGGCTGAAAAATTAGGGATCACTATTCCAGAAGACGTCCTTAAGGAAGCAAAAATCGTCGGAGAGTGATCGAACGAATGGATCGATATTAAATAGGAAAGGGAGGGGATATTAATTATGCTTGTTTCCTCGATTGGACAAGGTTTATTATGGGCTATTCTTGGTCTGGGGATCTTTATGACTTACCGTATCTTAAATTTTCCGGATATGACAACGGAAGGCAGTTTTCCGCTGGGAGGGGCAGTTTGTCTAACGGCGATCACTAATGGGATCTCCCCGTTCTGGTCGACTATTTTAGGTATTTTAGCCGGAATGGCGGCTGGATTAGTTACTGGCCTGTTATATACTAAAGGGAAGATCCCGATTATTTTAGCAGGGATCTTAGTGATGTCCGGATTGAATTCAGTCATATTATTTGTGATGAAGTCCCCGAATGTTTCTTTGTTAAATAAGCCAAGGCTTCACGATTACTTTACTCGTTTTCATTTACCTGAAAATTTTGATTCTGTTATTATCGGGCTGATTGCTCTGGTCATTATTATCAGTTTATTGCTTTTCTTTTTTAATACACGCTTAGGGCAGGCATATATTGCTACAGGAGATAATGAAGTCATGGCACGTTCTTTTGGGATCCATACGGATAGTATGAAGATCTTAGGATTAACTTTATCGAATGGAGTGATCGCTTTATCCGGAGCATTGGTTTGTCAAAATGACGGTTATGCCAATGTAAACAAGGGAATTGGAGTGATCGTCATCGGTTTGGCATCGATCATTATCGGCGAAGTGATTTTTGGTGAATTAAGTCTGGCTGAGCGGTTAGTGGCTATTGTTATTGGCAGTATTTTATATCAATTGTTGATTTTAGCTGTGATCAAGCTGCATTTTGATACAACTTATCTGAAAATCATTTCTTCTATGATCCTGGCGATTTGCCTAATGGTTCCTCAAATCAAATCTGCTTTGAATCTGCATTTTCTGCCTGAAAAGGGGGAGAAAAAATGAGCGAGCTGATTTTAGAAATAAAAAATGCTACAAAATCGATCAGTAACGGAATGGATGAAGTCAATACGATTTTAAATCAGGTTTCTATGACTGTAAAAAAAGGAGAATTTATTACTATCCTCGGCGGCAACGGGGCTGGTAAATCGACTTTATTTAATAGTATAGCCGGAAATTTAAGACTGGACAAAGGAAAAATTATTTTAGGCGGGAAAGATATTACTTCGCTGAAAGAAGAGGTCAGAGCCAGCTTTATCGGTCGCGTGTTCCAAGACCCCAAGATGGGAACCGCACCCAGAATGACTGTTGCGGAAAATTTGTTATTGGCGCTGTATCGCGGCCAGCAACGAGGGCTGAAACCTAGAGGGATCAAACAGCATGAAGAGGAATTCAGAAATTTGTGCAGCTTGATCGGCAACGGTCTGGAAAATCATTTAGAAACCCCGGCGGGCAATCTTTCTGGCGGACAAAGACAAGCCTTGAGTTTGTTGATGGCGACCATGACTAAACCAGAATTGCTTTTGCTTGATGAGCATACGGCTGCTTTAGATCCAAAAACATCGCGACAATTGATGGCCTTTACAAACGAAAGAATCCAATTAAGTAATTTGACGTGTCTGATGATCACTCATCGGATGGAAGATGCGCTCAAATATGGGAATCGCTTGATTTTACTTCAAAAGGGGGCCGTCAAATTAGATTTAGATCAAAAAGAAAAAGAAAAATTGA
>JAATEZ010000093.1 GCA_015655485.1 Lactobacillales bacterium
AATTCCTCCTAAAAAGTTGAAATATAAATAAGATCTTTAGTAAGTTTAGACATTAGAGTTAGTGTAAAGTCAATTTTTTTTGTAAATTTCATTTTTTTTTTCAAAAAGGTATTGAGTTTAGAGCCACTCTAAAGTTTAGAATAAGTGCAAGCAACAAAATTCAGAATATTCAAAATATATTATATTTTGAAATAGTTGAGTGCTTAAATAAGGAAATGGGGGACAGCAAATGAAAAAGCTTGAAATCATTACAAGACCAGAAAAGTTGGAAGACTTGAAATTTGTTCTTGCAGATCATCATTCGCATGGGCTGACAGTTACGAAGGTTATGGGAAGCGGGAATCAAAAGGGGTATGTTCCCGAACTTGCGTCTTTGGAAATGAGCATTAACTTATTACCGAAAATTTATGTAATGGCTGTTGTAAATGATAATGATTATGAAGAAATTCTTACGAAAATTTGCGAAATAATATCTACAGGCAATGTTGGAGATGGGAAAGTTTTTGTTTCAGAAATGGTTGAAGCAATGCGTATTCGTACAGGAGACCGGGGAAACAAAGCTTTATAGAAAGGGGAAGTTTTATGGTCAGTCCAATTGTTGTGATGAAAGATGTTGTCAAAAAATATGGAGATTTAGAAGTGGTGAAAAGCTTGAATTTAGAAGTAGATTCTGGAGAATTTTTAACGCTGCTTGGACCATCAGGTTGTGGAAAAACGACAACGCTGCGAATGATCGCGGGTTTTGAAGCAGCTACTTCCGGCATTATTTCGGTAGAGAACGAACGTGTTGAAGATAAAGAGCCTTACGAAAGAAATGTCAATACTGTTTTTCAGAATTATTCTTTGTTTCCGCACATGTCTATTTTTGAGAATGTTGCCTATGGGTTGACAGTAAAGAAGAAAAAGAAAGCAGAAATTAAAGAAAAAGTTTTGGAGATGCTGGAGATGGTTCAACTGAATGGTTATGAGAACCGTAAACCAGATCAGATATCCGGGGGACAGAAACAGCGGGTGGCAATTGCCCGTGCGCTGGTGAATCATCCTAAGGTATTACTATTGGATGAACCATTGGGAGCACTCGATATGAAGCTAAGGAAACAAATGCAGCTAGAGCTGAAAAGGCTGCAAAAAAAATTAGGGATTACTTTTATTTTTGTTACCCATGACCAGGAAGAGGCTCTTACGATGAGTGACCGAATTGCGGTTATGAATGGCGGGATTCTGGAACAAGTGGGATCGTCAAAAGAAATTTATGATTCGCCAAATACACGGTTTGTGGCAGATTTTATTGGGGAATCTAATCTATTTGAAGGCCTTATCAAGAAATTCTTAAATGAGAAGGAAATGCTGGTAGGAACGGAAGTTGGAGACATTCCGGTTCGATGGTTAGAGGGAGAAATTGGTGAAAATATTGATGTTTGTATTCGTCCTGAATATCTGAAATTTTCGCCAGAAAAAATTCTTCATGGTGTTCCTGCAGTTGTCAAAGATTTTATTTTTGCCGGCTCTATTATTAAAACTATTTTGCAGATGAATAATGGGTTGGAACTTATTGTAAGTACTTTTACTGAAACGGAAGGGATTCATCTGGGAGATCTTGTTTATGTTTACTGGGAAACAAAACATGCCGTGCCGATTCGCCGAAAAGAAAATTTGTTGATGGATGTTCTTGCTCAAACGCAAAGGGAGGTGTTCTATCATGTCGAAGAGTAAGATGGCTCGCCTCGCTGTTTTTTCAACTGTTGGACCAATTTTTATTTGGACAGTTTTTTTAATAGTAGGACCGATGGTGTACATTGTTATCATGAGTTTTATGCAAAAAGGCTTGTATGGCGGGGTTGAAAAAAAATTTACGGTCGTGGCTTACCAGACAATATTTGAAGAAACTTATTTTAAAACCATTCTAAAATCAATTATTATTGCAATGAAAACAACCGTTTTATGCCTTTTGCTTTCTTATCCTTTTGCATATTTTATCACCAGACAGAAAAAATCAAGACGAAGCGGACTGCTATTATTCATTATGCTGCCATTTATAACAAGCGGATTAGTCAGACTTTATAGCTGGGTCATCCTGCTGAACAAAACAGGAATCATCAATAGGTTTCTGCTTGATCATCATTTTATCTCCAACTCTATTCAATTTTTATATAATGACAATGCTGTAACTTTGGGGTTGATTTATGTATTCTTGCCATTTGCAGTTTTACCTATTTATAATGCATTGGAGAAAATTGATCAAGGTTTATTAGATGTTTCCAGTGATCTTGGAGCGAAACCAGTTCGGACTTTTTTGAAGGTGACTCTGCCCTTGAGTGCCTCAGGTGTGTTTGCCAGTGTGGTTCTGGTTTTTGTTCCCGCAATAGGGGCTTACTTCATTGCTGACATATTAGGCGGAGGAAAAACATTGCTTGCAGGTAATCTGATCCGTTCCCAATTTACAACTTCTAAGAACTGGCCTTTTGGAGCAGCAATTTCCGTGTTTTTATTGGCTGTTACGCTGGGGATGCTCTATATCTATAACAAGGTTGGCAACTTAGATGATTTGGGGGTGTAGTAAATGAGCAAGATCATGAAAAAACGAATGTTCAGTTTTTTTAGTTGGTTTTATGCGGCAATCAT
>JAATEZ010000292.1 GCA_015655485.1 Lactobacillales bacterium
TTTTCAAAGGACTTATTTGATTTCTTCGAGAAAAAATAAAAAAGCTCTATAATGTCTGGTCGGTCATGTTCAACCACAGCTTTCTATTATAGAGTTTTATCAATATTTATTTGTTTTTTTTATCTTCTTTTTTTGGTTCTGGAAGTTTATTGTTTAAGTCTGTACGCACAACCATTACGTCACAGAGCGCATGCCGGATAACATATTCTGAAACCGAGCCGATCAATAAACGTTCTACGGCATTTAGTCCGGTGGCGCCAATCATAATAAGATCAATTTTGTGTTCCTCGGGTATTTGTTTGGCTATTATAGGTTTTGGAACGCCGTACTCAACGGTATAGCTGATGTTTTTCACACCGTTATCCTTTGCATATTTAATATACTCATCTAAAGTTTGTTTTGCGATTTCTGTGGTCTGGTCAACTAAAGCCCCATCAAAGGAAGAAACACTTTGAAACGCTCTTGTATCAATCACATGACAGAGTAATAGTTCTGCTTGGTTTCTGCGCGTAACATTGACAGCTTTTTGGAAAGCTAATTCGGCTTCATCAGAACCGTCTACCGCAACTAAAATTTTATGGTATTGTTGTAACATAATATACTCATCCTCTCCCATATATATTTTCCCCTGTTTAATTAATTTTACTTTATTTAGTATAAAAAAGATATTATAAAGCGCAGTTTTTCACAAATTTATGTTATTTTTTTGTAAGCAGCAAGCTGAAAATCGTTGAAATGACCAAAACGATAAGAATAAAAAGAATGGCTAAAATCGTTTGAGCAAAAAAACTGCATAAAATGCCTAATACGGCTAATAAAAAATAAATGAAGGTAAATAAATGGATGGTTTTGTAAAATTCTTCTTGATGATCAGGCAAGGCTAAAATAATGGCCAACTGCTTACTGTTCTTTCTGAGATAATAACTAATAAAAAATAGAAGGAAAGAAAAAATAATCAGAATTATTTGATACATACCAAAGAACCCCCTAAGAATAAAAGCGAAATAAGTGGAAAAGTTAAATTTATTATAACATAAATCGATAAAAAAACGTTTACTTTTAAAAATCACACAACTTCGCACAAATAATGACTGTTTCTTTTCAGCAAATGGATCTCCATTAGTTTTGAACAAGCTGAAAGAGTTTTTTTACTTTAAGAAAAAAACCATTTATCAAAGAGATAAATGGTCAATTCATAGAAAAATGGGATAAACTCCGTAGATGCCGTTAATCGTTCTGTAGTATTGATCCCGCAGTAAGCAGGTGGGTTCCACTGTTTAAATGTCAAACTACCAAGTGATAAGGCATGTTTTTCATCCAAACTCGTCAGATCCCGAAGTAATACTAAAAATGTTCGGTCAACACAGAGGTAGAACAACGCGCACATCACAGAATACCCATTTACATCATAACATATTTTTTTAGAAAGTACAATTGAAAGCGAATGACATTTTTTTATTTTTTGTTATTTTTTGCGCGCAGTTAATTGGTCATATCGATTGGCTAAGGCCTGTTCATATTTTCCTGTTCGCTGCGGCTGATAGTAATGAGTATCTTTTAACTTATCAGGCAGATATTGCTGATCGACCCAAGCATCAGGAAAATCGTGGGGATACAGGTACCCGATCCCTCGTTCCAATTTTTCTGCTCCTTGGTAATGATTATCGCGCAAGTGATCAGGAACTTCTCCGGCATTTCCTTTTCTGATATCTTCTAATGCAGCATCAATAGCCGTGTGAGTCGAATTGGATTTTGGGGACAAACATAAATCGACGACTGAATTTGCTAAAGGTATTCGTGCTTCAGGAAAGCCGAGTTTTTCAGCAGCGGTCACTGCGCTGACGGTACGGCTGGCAGCGGCGGGATTCGCTAACCCAATATCTTCATAAGCAATCACCATGAGTCGGCGGCATATCGAAGCCAGATCTCCTGCTTCGACCAAGCGGGCCAGATAGTGAAGTGCAGCATCAGGATCACTTCCTCGAATCGACTTTTGAAAAGCAGAAATGACATCATAATGTGCATCGCCATTCTTATCATGAGTCAAGGCTTTTCTTTGTACACATTCTTCAATAACCGTTAAATTCAGCTGTATTTCATTGTCATCATTGGCAGGGGTTGATTTTACCGCCAATTCTAAACCATTTAAAGAGCTGCGCAAATCACCATTAGTTGCTCGTGAAAGGTGTAAAAATGCTTGATCAGCTATTTTTACGTTGTAGTTGCCAAGACCTCTTTCTTTATCATTCAAGGCTGTTTGGATGGCCGTTTGAATGTCTGCTTCGCTCAAGGGATGAACCTCAAAGATTTGTGTTCGGCTTCGTATAGCCGGGTTGATCGTAATATATGGATTTTCTGTTGTCGCCCCGATAAGAATAATGCGGCCGCTTTCTAAGTGCGGCAATAAAAAATCTTGTTTTATTTTATCCAGCCGATGGACTTCATCCAACAATAAAATAACTGTTCCGCTCATTTTTGCTTCTTCTGCTACAATTTGCAAGTCTTTTTTTGTATCTGTTGCGGCGTTTAATTTTCGAAAAGCATATTGAGTTGAGCCGGCGATCGCACTGGCGATACTGGTTTTTCCTGTTCCAGGCCGGCCATATAGAATTATGGAAGAAAGCATTTTTGCCTCTACCATGCGCCGGATGATTTTTCCTGGTCCGACTAAGTGCTGCTGGCCTACGACTTCTTCCAAATTTCGGGGACGCATTCGATAAGCAAGTGGTTGCTGCATATTTTCGCTCCTTTTGTTTAATGTCTATCTTGATTATAGCATATAAATTTGAAAAAATTCCATAAATAAGAACATACATTCCTGTGATGGAGCAAAATTATCATAGCTTGCGGAAGAATTATCCTGTATGATAGGAGAAGAAATAAGCAATGAATTATTCTCAGGATAAGGAGCAAAACAAATGAGCAAGGAAAATATGCTGACCTATTTAGAGCGTACTTTAGCTCAACACTTGGAGGAATATGATTTTGCGATCGATTGGGATGCGAAGAATCATACGATCGAGGTGATTGTGCATCTTTTTGCTGAAAATCACCAAGAGGCAGAAATAGAGGATGCTGCGGGTGTTCAGTCAGAAGAGAGTATAATTGAGTTTGAGGACGGTTTTTTACTCTATAATCCGGATAAATCCAGTTTTGATGAAGCAGACTATTTGAAAACTTTACCTTATGCGGGAAAAAAAGGGATTGAGGCCGAAGTTTTAGATGCTGTCGCGATCTATCTATTCGAAGTGCTGCAAAATGGTGAAAGTGATTTACTCGATTTTTTAAATGAGGAATCGATCGATACCTTTGAGTTGGAATGGCAGAATGACCGGTTTGCTGAAATTTTATTTGAAAAAAAGGCGCAAGTGATCTCGCCGAATTTTCTTGCCTATCCAAGTTATTGATTAAAGAACAAAAAGTGAGGGATCCCAATGAAATGGACAGAATTAAAAGTACACACAGAAAGTGAATCAGTAGAAGCTATCGCAAATATCATGATGGAAGCTGGTGCCAGCGGAATCGCGATTGAGGATGCCTTGGATGTGGCAAATTTCGAGAGTGATCCTTTTGGTGAAATTTTGGACAAAGAGAATTTTGATCATATCAAATCTGGCGCCATTGTTATGGCTTATTTTCCGGAAACGACATTTTTTCCAGAAATTTTGCCTTTTATTAAAACAAACATTGAACGGCTGCCGGAGTTCGGCTTGGATATTGGTGAAAATCGTTTGGAGGTCAAAGAAGTAGAAGAAAGCGACTGGGCGACAGCTTGGAAGCAATATTATCACCCGGTTCCAATCAGCAGATTTTTAACGATCGTTCCTGATTGGGAAGACTATACACCGAACTTTAAGGATGAACGAGTAATCAAGTTAGATCCGGGCATGGCTTTCGGGACCGGCACACATCCAACGACCAAATTATCTTTGCATGCTTTGGAAGTTACTCTTCGAGGTGGCGAGACGCTGTTAGATGTTGGAACAGGATCTGGTGTTTTGAGTATTGCAAGTAAATATTTAGGAGCAGAACATGTTTTTGCTTTTGACTTGGATGAGGTAGCCGTCAATTCGGCAAAACAAAATATGGCTTTAAATCCAGTGGCAAAGGATGTCCAAGTTGCTGCCAATGATTTGTTGAAAGGTATTGATATCCAGGCGGATGTGGTCGTGGCTAATATTTTAGCTGACATTATTTTACTCATGATCAGTGATACTTGGCGAGTTCTTCGTGCTGGGGGAATATTTATTATTTCAGGGATTATCAAAGAGAAAAAAGACGAAATTTTATTGGCTATAGAGGAAGCAGGATTTCAGTTAGATCAATCGATGCAGCAGGGCGACTGGTGGGCGTTTATCTTTAAAAAGCCTAATTCTAATTAAAATTTAAAGGAGTAAATACAAGGATGCAACGGTATTTTTTAAATCGGCCCTACGAGGGAGAGCAGATAATTCTTGAAGGCTGCGAGCATCACCATGCAGCTCGGGTCATGCGTATGAAGATCGGCGATCAATGTTATTTGGTTTTTGAACAACAAAAAGCGATTTTAGCAGAAATAGTAAATTTGACCGATAAACAAGTTCATTTAAAAGAAATCGGACAAGAAAATGGGAATAAAGAACTTCCTTCAAATGTAACGATCGCATGCGGTTTTCCCAAAGGAGACAAGTTAGAATATATCGTTCAGAAAGGAACCGAACTAGGTGCTTTTGATTTCATTGCCTTTCCAGCTGAAAACTCTGTAAGTAAATGGGATCAGAAGAAAATCATGAAAAAAACAGATCGCTTGAACAGCATCGCTAAAGAAGCCGCAGAGCAGTCACATCGACTGCATTGTCCGCAGATGATTTTTTGTCAAACAGAAAAAA
>JAATEZ010000276.1 GCA_015655485.1 Lactobacillales bacterium
ATTTTTCTTTTCGCTATTACTCAAGACCTGATACGCCTCATTCAGCTTTTCTGGATAAAAAAGGGATTTGAACTTTCTTTTCATAACATTATAAGTTAAGATAAAAGATGAGTAAAATGTAGGAGGCAGGAAAATGAGCACAGATTTTTTGAGTGAATTAAAGGAACGCGGGCTTATCTATCAGATGACTGATGAAGCTGCGTTAGAAAAACAATTGAAAGAAGAGTCTGTAAAGTTATATATTGGTTTTGACCCGACAGCGGATAGTTTGCATATTGGTCACTTATTGCCGATATTGACCCTTAGACGGTTTCAGCAAAATGGTCATGTTCCGATTGCATTAGTTGGCGGGGGAACTGGTATGATCGGCGATCCCTCTTTTAAAGATGCCGAACGGAGTTTGAATACTTTAGAAACGGTTCAAAATTGGTCTGACAGTATTAAGAATCAATTGTCTCGTTTTATTGATTTTGATGATGAGAAGAATCCGGCTATTTTAGCCAATAACTATGATTGGCTGGGTAAATTATCGTTGATTGCTTTTCTGCGCGATATTGGCAAGAATTTTACGATCAATTATATGATGAGCAAGGAAAGCGTGAAACGCCGGATCGAAACTGGAATATCTTATACAGAATTTGCTTATCAATTACTGCAGGCGTATGATTTTCTTCAATTGTATGAAACGCAGGGATGCCTGCTGCAGCTTGGAGGCAGTGATCAATGGGGAAATATTACTTCAGGGATCGAATTGATCCGTCGTGAAAAAGATGTTCAGGCTTTTGGAATGACGATGCCTTTGATCACGAAAGCTGATGGAACGAAATTCGGCAAAACTGAAGGAAATGCTGTTTGGCTGGATGCGGAAAAAACTTCACCCTATGAATTTTATCAGTTTTGGATCAACACGGATGATCGCGATGCAGTAAAATTTTTGAAGTATTTTACTTTTTTAACTTTGGATGAGATTTCTCAAATTGAAAAAGATTTTGTAAAAGCGCCTGAAAGTCGGATCGCTCAAAAAATGCTGTCTAAGGAAGTAACAATTTTAGTTCATGGCAATGAAGCCTATGAACAAGCAGTTAAAATTTCAGATGCCTTATTCAATGGAAATTTGAAGGAGCTGAATGCGGCAGAGGTCAAAGCGGGATTCAAAGATGTTCCAAGTTATGAAGTTCAACCAGCAGATGATTTAAAGCTTGTTGAAATTTTAGTAGCCTCTGATATTGAAAATTCTAAAAGGCAGGCCAGAGAAGATATTCAAAATGGAGCAATCTATGTGAACGGGGATCGTATTCAAGATTTGAATTATAGTTTGTCGGAAATAGATAAAATTGAAAATCAATTTATTGTTGTCAGGAGAGGCAAGAAAAAATATTTCTTACTGCATTTTTCGTAATTCACATTTGAAAATCAATAAGCTTTATAAGAGTGAGGCTGTGAATAGAAGCAATATCCTCTATTTCAGTCTCTTAAAAAATCGCTATAAGAAAAACAAAAAATGAATGAACAGGACTATGAGTGGAAAAAAGGATAATTTATTGTTAAAAAGGGAGGAAGCTATCAATGCTGATTGGATCACATGTCAGTATGAGCGGAGAAAAGATGCTTTTAGGCGCTGCCGAAGAAGCGGCCAGTTACGGGGCAGCAACTTTTATGATCTATACAGGAGCACCGCAAAATACCAGGCGCAAACCCATTGAAAAATTAAATATTGCCGCGGGGCAATTATTTATGGAGAGCAATCATTTGAGTCAAATCGTTGTTCATGCTCCTTATATCATTAATCTAGGAAATACGATAAAACCAGAAAATTTTGGTTTTGCGACAGAATTTTTACACCAGGAAATTATACGGGCCGAGGCACTAGGAGCAGCACAAATCACTTTGCATCCCGGAGCCCATGTAGGTGCGGGCGCAGAAGCGGGTATCAAACAGATCATTAAGGGGTTAAACGAAGTTCTGACAAAAGATCAGATTCCTCAAATCGCTTTAGAGACGATGGCTGGAAAAGGAACGGAACTGGGACGTTCTTTTGAAGAATTGGCGGCGATCATCGAAGGAGTGGTTCTTAATGATAAGCTGTCTGTCACCTTTGATACCTGCCACACGAACGATGCGGGGTATGACGTAAGGAATGATTTCGAAGGAGTTCTGGCCGAGTTTGATCGAGTGATCGGCCTCGAACGATTAAAGGTGGTCCATATAAATGATTCTAAAAATCCTATGGGTTCACACAAAGACCGCCATGCAAATATTGGTTTTGGAACGATTGGTTTTGATTCATTAAATAAAATCGTCCATCATCCGGTATTGGCGCAATTGCCTAAAATTTTAGAAACACCTTATGTAGGAGAAGATAAGAAAAAAGCCAAACCTCCTTATAAATATGAAATCGAAATGTTTAAACAGGGTATTTTTAATGAAAACATGTTGCTGGATATTCAAACAGCTTCAAGTTCTTAAAAGAGAGACCAGTGAGGATCGGCATAGTTGGCGAAAAAATGAAAAATCAGCAAAAACAACTGAAATTTTAAAAAACGACTTTTCATTTGTGTGTTTTTTTAGTACAATGTTTTATTGAGGGCACGAATATGAGAGAAAGGAGAGAGTTAGATATGAATACAGGTATAGTAGTTTTGATCGCGATCATTGCATTAGCCATTGGTGCGGTAGGCGGCTTTTTCCTTGCACGTAAATATATGGAAAACTATTTAAAGAAAAATCCTCCCGTTAATGAGGATATGTTGCGGATGATGATGGTTCAAATGGGGCAAAAGCCTTCTGAGAAAAAAATTCGTCAAATGATGCAGAATATGAAAAATCAGGCGCAAAAATCTGATAAATGATCTATTCAGCATGAAAACTAACGGGCAGATTTTTATTATGCCTGTTTTTTTGTGTGTTTTTTTTTATTTTTAAGAAAAAATGAGGGAAACAAGGAGGGAAAAATGTCAATATTCAGAAAACTGGGATGGTTTTTTAAACAAGAAAAGAGAGCCTACATCATCGGGGTGGCCTCTTTGATTTTAGTGGCGGTCTTTCAGCTTGTTCCACCCAAGATCATAGGGACTGTAGTCGATTTGGTGGCGACTAAGCAACTAACTATAAGAAAACTAGTTCTTTGGATGACTGTTTTAGTCATAGCCGCTGTCAGTCAATATATTTTTCGATACATCTGGCGTACGCATATATGGGGAAGTGCGGCCAAATTAGAAAAGAGTTTACGGAAACAATTATTTCACCATTTTACGCAAATGGACACTCTCTTTTTTCAGACACATAGAACTGGAGATTTGATGGCTCATGCGACGAATGACTTGAATGCTATTCAAAATGTTGCCGGAGCAGGGATCCTGACATTAGCGGATTCTTTGATCACCGGCGGGAGTACGATCCTAGCGATGATCTTATTTATTGATTGGCGTTTGACGCTGATCGCTTTGATCCCGCTGCCATTATTAGCTCTGACTTCAAGAATACTGGGAACAAAGCTGCATGAGGCTTTTAGAGAAGCTCAAGAAGCATTTTCTTCGATCAACGATAAAACGCAAGAAAGTGTGACTGGGATCAAAGTGATCAAAGCATTTGGTCAGGAACAAGAAGATATTGCAGATTTTGAAGAAAAAATCGATCAGGCCATCGCTAAAAACAATAAAGTGAACTTATTAGATGCTCTTTTTGATCCATTTATCACATTGATCATTGGGTTATCTTACGTATTAACGATCATTGTCGGGGGAAATTATGTAATGAAGGGAACGATCACGATTGGTCAATTGATCTCTTTTATCAGCTATATTGCCATGCTGGTCTGGCCGATGTTCGCCATTGGCCGTCTTTTCAACGTCCTGGAGCGGGGCAGTGCCAGCTATGATCGAGTGCAGGTATTATTGCAGCAAAAATCAAGTATCATTGAAAAAAAATCTGCAGTGGAAATACCGGCCAAAGGGAGCTTGGCATACCGGATAGACGCTTTTAAATATCCTGATGAGGCATCAGTAAATTTAAAAGACATCCATTTCACTGTCAATGAAGGAAACACATTAGGGATAGTTGGAAAAACCGGTTCCGGGAAAACAACGATTTTGAAATTGATCCTGCGTGAATATGATGACTATCAGGGAGAAATTTTATTTGGCGAGTATCCAATCAAAGACTATTCTCTAGATGCTTTGCTAGATTCGATCGGCTATGTTCCGCAAGACCATTTTCTTTTTTCAATGAGCATTCGTGATAATATTCGTTTTGCAAAGCCCGACGCGACCCGTCAGGAA
>JAATEZ010000471.1 GCA_015655485.1 Lactobacillales bacterium
ACTTTATTTGGAAAGTATTACGGAACGATCCGTCAGGCAGGATTTTATTTTGTTAATCCTTTTGTCTCCGCGATCAATCCCGGATCTGCAACAGAAACAAATGATGTGAATATGTTGGAAGGGGCCGGAAATTCAAAAGATAAACAGTCAGTACAGGCCCAATTTCCAAATAAAAAAGCTATTTCGTTAAAAGCAATGACGCTAAGCAACGGCAAGCAAAAAATCAATGACCAATTAGGAAATCCAATTATTATTGGAATTGTTGTGATTTGGCGAGTGGTCAATACGGCTCAAGCGGTTTTTGATGTAGATAATTATAAAGAATTTTTATCGATCCAATGTGACTCTGCTTTAAGAAATATTGTTCGACTATATCCTTATGATCTGCCTGATAATGACGAAGATTCGAATGAACGTTCGTTACGAGGAAGCAGTCAAGAGATCGCTCAGAAGTTGAAAGAAGAAATCCAAAAAAAAGTTGAAATAGCCGGTCTCGAAATTGTAGAAGCCAGGATCACGCACCTTTCCTACTCGCAGGAAATTGCGGCAGCTATGCTGAAACGTCAACAGGCTTCTGCAATCATCGATGCCCGACAAATGATCGTCGAGGGAGCTGTAGGCATGGTCAAAATGGCTTTGGATGAACTGGCTGAGAACAATGTGGTAGAATTGGATGAAGAAAGAAAAGCCGCAATGGTCAGTAATTTATTAGTCGTTCTATGCGGTGATAAAGACCCGCAGCCAATCGTTAACAGCGGTTCTATCTATTAAAAGCATAGAGGAAGGAGAGCAAGTCATGGGTGGATCCTCAAAAGATAAAGAAAAAAAGCAAATCCTGCTGCGTCTCTCTCCTACTTTGTGGAAAGAGATTGCCTCATGGGCGGAAGAAGATTTTCGGTCGATCAATGGAGAAATCGAATTTCTATTGACCGAATCGGTAAGAAAAAGAAAAAAACCAAAAGATTTGGACTGATAACTCCTTGCATTCAAAAGAATACGGCGTTACAATGAGTAGCGTGAGCAGCAAAGAACACCATGGCAACAGCGATTCTTGCTCCCTAACTATTTAATTATGAAAACTTAAGAAACCACAACATTTTTTACTGACCATGGATCAAAAAAGCATAACAGAAAAATCTGTTATGCTTTTTTGATCCTCAGTATACGATCCCAATTGGAGGAATGATCATAGGCAACGCCATGAATGGTTTAATCCTGGGACTCAAAACTCTCGGGGAAAAATGGATGATAGACAATTGAAAATTGAAAGTTTGCTTAATGCTGGTATTGAGCCAAAAGCTATTTTATTGCCTTTTGTGAATTTATCTTTGGAAGTTGCCTTGATCCCTACATTAAATTCAATAATCAGCATGGGGATCATTTCTTTGCCCGGAATGATGGCAGGACAAATCTTGTCAGGAACTTTGCCTATGACTGCAATCATGTATCAAATCAGTATTATGATCGCAATCTGTACAGGTGTGTCATTGACCAGCTTTACCATACTTTTCTTCAGCTATAAGACAATGATCTCAAAAAGAAAACAAATTCTCTGGAGACAAGAAAAGTTAAACAACGCCGTTAGCTCACAAGCCAAATAAAAAAGAGAACGGGAATTGCTTTTTGATTTCCATGAGTTTTGATTTTTTGCCGCAGTGAGCGACTGACTTGTGAAGCTAGATACCAAAAAGCTTAATAAAATGTTTTAGCTTGTGAGCAAAATGCCTTTTTGTCCCGAATTTTACTTCGGCACCATAAAGCCAAGACAAAACAGACATCGAAGAACTTGGTTTTATGATGAGAAGCTCGCAGCAGAGAAGCAAGGGTGGAGCGGCTTTTGATCTGCACGTGATCCTTCCTTCTGCTGAAACAAGCTAGTTCATGAAGTTGGATCAAAAAAAACTTTCATGAGATGTGTTAGACTTTAGGCAATAGGAAAAGAAAAATACTGGTTATAAAGCCGGACAAAAAACTCGATCCTGGCAGTCTTGAATTGAAAAACTGCAGGGATCGAGTATATTAAATTAATGATATACGTAAGGAGCGCGATATCTATATCATCGCATTCAAATTTTTACCATAGGCTATATTTTTCTTTGCTATAATCATAATTATTATCTAGAAGGTTTTGATTGCCATTTAATTGAGAATAACCCTCTTTATGATGTTTTTTCAAAAGATACATAGCCAGGTATAAAAGAACCAGACAAGCAGCAACGATCATAAATAGAACGAAGAAACTATGAACAAATGTCGAAGTTCCCAAACCGGAGCTGATCGCCTCCCTTAATCCATAGATAGAATAAGTCATAGGGATATAAGGATGAACTGTGTTATAGAATTTGCTGATGATCGGCATTGGGAAGACTCCTCCAGCTGCTCCCAGTTGTAATACTAATAGTATCATGGCAATAAATCTGCCTGGGTTATCAAAGCTCATTGCTAAGAACATGATCAAAAACATCGAACAGTAGGCGGATATCAGCAGCATCGCAAAGTATTCCGTTGGATTATTGACCGAAAGCCCTAAAGCCATCATGATCGCTCCGGCTGCTAGGGCCATTACCGTAGCGACAATAAATCCAATCGAGACTTTGCTCAGGAACCAGCCTGCGCTGGTACCATTGCGGTCGGCGATTTTGCGGATCGGATAAACAAAGTTAAAGACTAGACAACCCACAAATAATGAAACCGAAAGGAAATATGGAGCCAAAGCATGTCCATAATTAGGAACGTCACTATACTTCTTTTGTGTCGTCTTATCCGGAGCCGCGATCATCGAACTTGTTTTATTCGTTAAACTAAGACCAGTTACAGATCCGGCTGCTTTGGCCAATTTTGCTGCCATTTCATCGCTGCCGCTTTGAAGCGTGGTCAGTCCCGCTCCTAAAGTTTGAGAACCTGTGGCTAATTGACCAGAACCTGAAGCAATTTGGGTTGATCCTGATAATAATTGGGAAGCTCCGCTAGTCAATGCTGAACCATTATCATTGAGTTTTTTAGTTCCGCTGGCTAAAGTCGTTGTCCCCGTCTTTAATTGACTGACACCGGCTGTCAGTGCAGGAACAGAACTATTCAACGTACTCGTTCCACTAGCAAGCCGGCTGGCGCCGCTATTTAGCTTGCTTGAACTCTCCTCCAACTGAGTAGCTCCACTCTTTAAAGAATTCAAGCTATTGGTTAATTCCGTAGAACTTAAAGTACTTAACTGTTCTACTAAGGAATTGAGTTTATTGGTATCAATTCCATTTAGCATTGTATTGGCACTTGTTAAAGAGGTTTGAGCCGTTGGTATCTCAACTTTAAGTTTATCAATCATTCCTGTTAATTGAGTAACTGTTTCTGTAGTAGGCAATTGGGAAACTAATTCGTCTATTTTCCCATTCATTTCTGTCCCAATACTACCAACAGCAGTAGCTAAATTTTCCGCATATGTCTTATTAGTTCCTGCAGCAGTCAGAATAGCTTTTTGCTTTTCTATAACTTCAGCATTAGAATTAGTAGCACCAAGTTCACTTGCTAACGTTGCTTTTTGTTCATCTGTCAATTCTTCATAAACAGAAGTTTTTTCAACATCCGCTAATGCCGTATTTGTGGAAAGAGATTCAATGGATTCAGTTGCATTTTGCGTAACTGTATCATCATAACTTTGGATTGCAGCAAGTGCAGCATTGAATTGCGCTAGCTGAGTATTTAATTCTGTTTTTAAGTTCGCCACTTCAGTTCCAATCGCTTGATATTGTTGTAATATAGTTTGACTATCTGGAACTTTTGCTAAAGCAGTGTTTGCTTCTGTTAATAATTGATTCATCTCTTCAAGTTGATTGCTTTTTTTCATATCAGAAATCGTTGTTATAGCTGCTTGCAATTGAGTGGGATCAACCTGCTTGTTTAATTGAGTAAGTGAGCTTTGCAGTTGATTAACAAGCTGGATCGTTCCATCTGACAACTGATCAGCTCCATCGGTGTAGGTTGAAACACCGTTTTTTAAAGATGTTGCCCCTGAGTTAAGTGTTGATACACCGCTTGTTAAAGCTGGCAGTTGAGCTGTTAACTGGCTTACCCCGCTATCCAGCTGCTGAGCGCCGCTATTGACTTGAGAGACCCCATCAACATATTGGTCTAAGCCGACTTTTAGTGTATTTGTTCCATCAGAAAAAGTGACTGTGCTTGCGGCTAATTTTTTCAGATTAGCAGTTATTTCTTCATTGCCGCTGGCTAATTGAGTCGTGCCATCCGACAATTTTTGAGAACCGTCAGCAGCTGTTTGCATGCCAGTGCCGATTTCTTTGACCAGCGAAATGATCGTTGACGCATATTCTTTTGTTACTGTTTCTCCGACTTCGCTCTTCAATTGCTTGATCGCATTTTCACCGACGACTTCACCCAGATAATTCAAGCCGCCATTTGTTTCATATTTGATATTCATTTTCTTAGGGGTATCCTCTAATACCGTCGCTGCATTTTTTGAAAAATCTTTTGGTAAAGTGACAACCATATAATACTTATTGTCTTTCATGCCTTTTTTTGCTTCTTTAGCAGAAACAAACTTCCAGCCCAGATCATCATTATTTTTTAATTTTTTTACTAATTCGTCCCCGACCGCGATAGTCTTTCCTTGAAAATCTACGGATTGATCCTCATTAACTACAGCTACAGGAAGATCTTCCATATTTCCATACGGGTCCCAAATCGATTTTAAAAAGACCCCTGCATACAGTATCGGAATAAAACAAACAACACAAACGGTGACCATCAGAAGTTTATTACTTTTAATTTTTTGAAATTCCTTTTTTATCATGCCCATTACGTCCTCTCAACACTTTTTGTATCAATAATTCTCTGATCTCGGAACTCTCATTCCAATTTATTGTAGGAAGGTGATCTCGCCCTAAAACATCCTGAACGATATCTCCCACCGTAACTGTGTTTAAAAAATCTTGCCAACGGCGGTCTGCTTCATGAAAAACCTGATGAATGACTGCATCCGCTGTTTCAACAGCAGTTGTATCATTTGCCTGCAAGGTCCGATTCAACAACCCGGTATTTGGAAAAGTATCGATCGTTCCTTCAAGTGCTTCAACAACATTCAAAACTGTGATCTCTTTAGCCGGTCTGGCTAATGAAAAGCCGCCATTATTTCCCGAAACAGATTTTGCCAGATCTGCTACTACTAATTTTCTGATCAGCTTTTTCGTATAAGTAAGCGAGCTGCCTAACCGACTGTGGATTATTGACGAACCGACTGGGATCCCTTCTTCCTGAGTAGCCAAAACAGCCATAATACAAACCCCTAATTCAAACCCCTTTGTTAATTTCATTCATTCACCTTCTCTTTATTTACTTTAAATATCTATTAGAGATATTTTTTATCCACAATGTAGTATACACTGTTTCAGAAAATTTGCAAGAATTTTTAATCATTTTTTTATATAAAATAAGAGGACAAGTCAAAACGGAATTTCGTTTTGACTTGTCCTCTTAATTCATATATTTAGATTTCTTCTTTTTCCTAACTATACACCTTCATTAGAAGTTTGATTATCACTGCTCTCTACTGTTGAATCCTCACTATTCTGATCGCCAAATGGAGATTGTCCGCCGTTCATTTCACTGGGGCTGGTTCCGCCGGGCTGATCCATGCTGGGCTGTGAAGCCAGTTTATACCCCAGTATCGAGATAATCACGATTTAAATCATACTAATCAGAATTGTGCTCAATTTCCATTTATTCATCTTTTTGATTTTCTTCCACATACAATATCCTCCTTGACTCTGCTTGATCAAACTCAAAATACCAGTACCGGCGTTCCCACATCTACCGCACTATACAATTGCACCATAATGGCAGGCGGTGTATTGATACATCCATGAGAGCCCTTTGTTTCATAAGTGGTTCCTCCATAAGTAGTTTGCCAGGAAGAATCATGGATCCCCACTCCAGACCAATCAATAGGCATCCAGTAGTCTACCGGAGTATCATAATCTTCTCCGCTTAAAGTAGCATTTTCTTCTTTTTTCCAGACATAGAATACTCCAGCGGGCGTAGGTGTTGAAGGTTTTCCTGAAATAATATCCGTTTCTAATTGCAAGACTCCATCCTTGTAATACCACATATGCTGATTAACTAAATCTACTTCAATATAAGTTTGATCAATTAGTTTGGATGCCGCACTGGCACTTCCTGTTGTGATCGGAGTTCGCGTGAAATCTTCGCCGGCTAATATTTTTTTGGACAGCGCTGCAGTTTCATCATTCGGCGAGATCGTCCAGCTGTAAGTTCCTGCCGGTACTGTGACTGTTCCGCGTTTCGTACTGGCAAAGACCGTTCCCACTGTACTGGTATTATATTTGGCAGCAATTTCATTGACATAATTTTTCACTGTGTCCGTATCAACGGTCACTTTTTCACCATCAAAAACCAGGAAACTCATGATTGTTGCTTTATCAATAGTGATCGTTTCTCCGTTGATCGAATAATTTGCCGAGATTGAACTGATTTTATTCATCTCATCCATTTTCTCATCTAAAATATCATCACCTTCTTTAACTGTAGCTTTGACCAAATATTTTTCTAATTCTATTGAATCCTTGCCTTGCTTGATCGCTTTTTTCACAGCAGCCAAAAATCCTTCACTATCGATTGAATCGCCATCTGTTTCAGGAATGACCGTAAACACTCCATCGACCGCTTTTATTGTGGCATTGGTCGTCGCGGTACGAGTCTCATTCAAGGTCGCGATCTCTTCTTTTAGTTCGCTTAAAAAGCTCGTTAAGCTTTTAGCATTGACAGTTGTGGTAGTGACTTCTAAATTCTTATTTTTTTGAAAATAGGCCAGCCACCACAACCATTGATTTTGATTACTTAGAGATTTTTTTAGAGCATGTTTAAATTTGTTTTGAACACCCAACTTTGTCTTTGCTATACTTTTCCATTTGGATCCATTATCCAAAATTTGAAAGGTCTCGCTGTCATACGACTCTTGAAGAACTTTGGCGGCTTTGGTCGCAGTCATCCCCCCGATATCGACTCCATTAACAGTGGAGTTAGGTAAAAAATGACTCGTGTAATGAGCCGCTTGGTAAGTATAGAACACCGCGAAAAGACCCGCTATCATAAAAAAGATCAGGATCCACTTTTTAGATTTCATGACCGGTTACTCCTTATTTTTATTCCAGAAAGAATAAATAATACTATTGATCAGATAATAAACGTAGCCGCACAGATAACCAAGAAAAATAAATAAGCAGTAGCTGAGCAGACTTTTTGATCCGTAAAAATAAATCACAACCGTTGTTGCCGCGAGTAATACTCCCAAAATCAAACCGATGAGAGCCACGACATAGAAAGGCTTATTCTTCTTTAAAATCAAATAAAAAAATAAGCAATTTAATAAAAAATTAAAAATAA
>JAATEZ010000184.1 GCA_015655485.1 Lactobacillales bacterium
AAGGTGCTATTTTATTAGCAGTAGAGGAAAATTACCATACTCGGATGGAACTTGAAGATAAATATCCTCGAGTAGGAGAAATTCCTTTTGATTCAACAAGAAAGTTAATGACAACTGTCCATAAGATGGGTAAAAAATATATTTCTATCACGAAAGGCGCTTTTGATGTAATGTCTCCTAAAGTTCGATTTGGAGACTTAGAACAAGCGACAGTCGTTAACGACCGCTTTGGCAAGCGCGCATTGCGTGTGATTGCGGTTGGCTTTCGAATCTATGATGAAGAGCCTCAAGAAATCACAAGTGAATTTTTAGAACGAAATATGCAATTATTAGGCCTGATTGGCATTATTGATCCACCTAGACCTGAAAGCAAAGGTGCCATAGCTAAAGCTAAGCAAGCCGGGATTAGAACAGTTATGATCACAGGAGATCATGTGGTTACCGCTAGCGCTATCGCTAAAGAATTAGGTATTTTGGAAGATGTTCGTGAAGCTATGACGGGAGAAGAGCTGCAAAAAAAATCTGACAGAGAATTAGTCAAACAAGTAAAAAATTATTCAGTATACGCTCGAGTGACACCAGAAGATAAAATCAGAATAGTAAAAGCTTGGCAAGAGACAGGCGCAGTTGTAGCAATGACTGGAGATGGGGTGAATGATGCACCGGCACTTAAAGCAAGTGATGTAGGTTGTGCTATGGGGATAACTGGAACGGACGTAGCTAAAAGTGCTTCAGATATTATTTTGACCGATGATAATTTTGCAACGATTGTAGATGTTGTGGCAGAGGGAAGAACCGTTTACAAAAACATTCGCAAAGCAGTAAATTTTTTATTGAGTTGCAATATTTCAGAGATTTTTATTGTGGTGGTAGCAATGCTGGCTGGCTGGGGCGCGCCAGTAAATGCTTTACAATTACTTTTTATAAATGTTGTAGCTGATGGGTTACCTGGCTTTGCTCTGAGTAGAGAACAGGCAGAAAAAAACATTATGAGTGAAAAACCAATTCCCAAAAATCAAAGCATTTTTGCGGGAGGACTGTGGAAATGGATTTTATTTAACAGTTTTGTATTTACAGCTATTACTTTGCTAGGCTTTTATTTAGGCAGTTTCGTAGATTCAATTTCTCCTTGGATGAATGCAAGTCATGAAATTGGTCAGACCATGGCGTTTTTGATTCTAGGTTACTCTTCGATTTTACATGTTTTTAATTGTCGTAGTAGTCTTTCAATTTTTAAAATAAAGCCTTCTTCGAATAAAAAATTAGTGGAAATGGCTATTTTTGCTTTACTATTAATTACGGCAGTTGCAATTATTCCGGTGCTTCAGAGCACGTTCGCGTTGGTACAAATAAGTTTGAATCATTGGCGTCTTGTTGCCTTCTTGTCAGTGGTTCCGGTGCTGATAACTGAGTTGGTCAAATTTCATTTTTCTAAGGAGGACTAGAGAGATGAATTAATGTAAAAACCATCTATTCTTGCATTCATTGAGCGTTGGAGTTATCATGAGAAAAGTGTGAAAAATAGTAGAAAGTAGGAAATGGAATGACGGAAAATGCCATTCGCTATCGGTTGATAAAGAAAGAAAAACATACTGGCGCTCGTCTGGGCGAGTTGATAACTCCTCATGGAACATTTCCCACCCCAATGTTTATGCCAGTCGGTACTCTTGCTACGGTTAAAACAATGGCTCCGGAAGAGTTAAAAGAAATGGGAGCGGGTGTGATTTTAAGTAATACTTATCATCTTTGGTTACGTCCAGGATAGGATATTGTTGAGGAAGCCGGAGGGTTACACCAATTCATGAATTGGGATCAGGGGATTTTGACTGATTCAGGAGGATTTCAAGTTTGGTCATTAAGTGATTCTCGCAATATCGTGGAAGAAGGAGTTCATTTTAAAAATCATTTGAATGGTTCAAAAATGTTTCTTTCACCTGAAAAGGCAATTCAAATTCAAAATAAATTAGGTTCTGATATTATGATGAGCTTAGATGAGTGTGCGCCTTATTATGAAAGCCACGACTATGTGGAAAAATCACTAGAACGGACTTCACGTTGGGCTGAACGAGGTTTAAAAGCACATCAGCATCCAGAAAAACAGGGATTATTCGGCATTGTTCAAGGAGCGGGTTATAAGGATCTGCGTATTCAAAGTGCTAAAGAACTAGTCGGGATGAATTTTCCGGGATACTCTATCGGCGGTTTATCTGTTGGAGAAAGTAAAGAGGAAATGAATGAAGTGTTAGAATATACAACTGCTTGTTTACCTGAAAATAAGCCGCGATATTTAATGGGTGTGGGTACAGCTGATTCTTTAATTGATGGAGCAATCCGAGGAGTGGATATGTTTGACTGCGTTTTGCCTACGAGAATCGCGCGTAATGGTACTTGCATGACCAGCGAAGGAAGACTAGTTGTAAAAAACGCTCAATATGCTAGAGATTTTCGACCAATTGATGAAAATTGTGGGTGCTATACTTGTCGCAATTATACTCGGGCTTATGTTCGTCACTTAATAAAATGTGATGAAACATTTGGCATACGCTTAACTTCTTACCATAATTTATATTTTTTGCTGGATGTTATGCGAAAAGTTCGTCAAGCGATTCGGGAAGATAATCTTTTGGAATTACGTCAAGATTTTTTTGAAAAATATGGATTCAATAAAGCGAATTCAAGAAATTTTTAAAAAAAAACGGGAAAAAGCTAGCCATATTTCTTGAACTCTGATAAAGTTATGTAGTGAAGAAAGCGTGAGGTGAATATAAACAATGGCTTTTCAATTAGTGCTTATGGTAGTTGTTCTTGGTGGAATGTGGTTTTTTATGTCTCGTTCCCAAAAAAAACAGCAGCAGCAGCGTCAGAACCTATTAGATAGTATGAAAACAGGAGATGCTATCGTCACTATTGGTGGGTTGCATGGAATCATTTCGGAAGTGAACGTTGAGGATAAAACAATTGTAATTGATTGTGAAGGTATTTATTTAGAATTTGACCGAGCTGCAATTAAAACGGTCACAGCGAACACGGTAAAAAATGATGAGGTTGAAGTAGCGGCTGAGGAAAAATCTATTTCTTCGGAAGACGAAGAAATAGATTAGCCTCAAAGAACCAGGAAAACTGGTTCTTTTTTTACCTACAAAATAAGAATAATTTTCTTGAGCAGCTGAAAGAGGCAAGTTTATGAAGGATCAAGTGATGTGGCAAGAGAAACTTTTTTTAAAAAAAGCAGTAGAAAAAAAATGTCGTGAATTTCAAAGGCAAGGTTATTTAGGCGTTGAAGAAGAAAAGTTATGGGAATATTTAGTAGACTATCGATGGCTAAAAGAAAAACCGATGAATTTAAAACAAAAAAAAGTGGATGTCATAAATATTCTTGCAAATGAGTTTTTTGATTATCAATATTTGAAAGCACAAGTAGATGAAGCAAAAAAATTTAGTTGGGATCAAATCGACGATTTGCTATAAAATGGCTTATTTTTGTTTAAAATATTAATTAAATAACTTGATAAAAAAGGCTGACCCCAAAAGGTCAATCATTAAGTAAAATACAGAGAAGAAAATCGCAAAAATTGATTTTCTTCTCTGTATTTTACATTTATATGGAAAATCAAGGAATTTTATCCCTCTACTAGACGTTGGTTTCCTGTTTTTGTTCCTGTAACTTTCATTCCAGCACATAATTTTCTGAAATTGTGCGCAAGTAATACGTGCCCTAATTCTCGCTTGATTTTTTGGCGCCTCTGACTGTGAATCGAACAAACCCCCTATTTTTTTTGATATCCCCAAATACAGGCTCTACATCAATCTTTCATTGTTTATAAATTTTTCCAATTTTCGGTACTCTCTATCATTTTTCAATTATCGGCTGACTTTTGGGTCAGCCTCTTCCTTTTTTTTGCAAAGTTTTTTTAATACATTTAGACTAGCATTTTCAATATAATGGAATATTTTCAAAAGAAAGCTGATTACATTTTGTTTTTTTGAAAAAACTTCTTGAAAGTTCGCTATTAATTTAGTATAATTCTAGAGGTGCTGTTTATCGCAAGATGAATCTGCACTGGAGAGCAAGAGAATTGTTCTGAGGCTGAGAAACGAGAGGTTGCGACACACCCGGGCGCTTTGCCACGAACGAGTGCGGCGGAAATTTTCGTGGAGCTATGTCTGATTTTTTAAAAATAGGCGAAGGAGGTAACAAGATGGCAAAACAAAAAATTCGTATCCGTTTAAAAGCGTATGAACATCGTATTTTAGACCAGTCCGCGGATAAAATCGTAGAGACGGCAAAAAGAACTGGAGCTGGGGTATCAGGTCCAATCCCATTGCCAACTGAAAGAACGATTTACACTGTTATTCGCGCAACACACAAATACAAAGATTCGCGTGAACAATTTGAAATGCGGACTCACAAACGTCTGATCGATATTGTGGATCCAACACCTAAGACAGTTGATGCTTTAATGAAACTTGACTTGCCAAGCGGTGTAAATATTGAAATCAAACTTTAATAAAAAAATCAAGACAATGGAGGTGTACTCATGACCAAAGGAATCTTAGGGAAAAAAGTAGGAATGACTCAAATCTTCACTGAAAATGGTGAACTGATCCCAGTGACTGTTGTAGAAGCGGATCCCAACATAGTTTTACAAGTGAAATCTGTTAAAACAGATGGCTATGAAGCAATTCAATTAGGCTACCAAGATAAACGTGAAGTTTTGTCAAACAAACCTGCGAAAGGTCATGCTGCAAAAGCAAAAACGACTCCTAAGCGCTTCATTAAAGAATTCAAAGATGTTGAGCTTGGGGAATATGTTGTAGGGCAAGAAGTAAAAGTTGATGTTTTCCAAGCTGGAGACATCGTGGATGTTACGGGTACTACGAAAGGTAAAGGATTCCAAGGGGTTATCAAACGTCACGGCCAAAGCCGTGGACCAATGGCCCATGGGTCACGTTACCATCGTCGTCCTGGGTCAATGGGTCCAGTTGCGCCAAACCGTGTATTTAAAAATAAAAAATTAGCAGGACGCATGGGCGGAGATCGTGTAACGATCCAAAACCTTGAAATTGCAAAAGTTGATGTTGAAAAGAACATCATAATGGTCAAAGGAAATGTTCCTGGAGCTAAAAAGTCCTTAATTCAAATCAAAACAGCGAATAAAATCGTTGGGTAAACAAATATAAGAGAGGAGGAACTAAGGAATGCCAAATGTAGCATTATTCAAACAAGACGGTACTCAAAATGGAGAAATCAGCTTAGATGATAATATTTTTGGGATCGAACCAAATGAAAGTGTTGTTTTTGATGCCATTATTATGCAACGAGCATCACTAAGACAAGGGACACATGCGGTAAAGAACCGCAATGCTGTCAGAGGCGGTGGCCGTAAACCATGGCGCCAAAAAGGAACAGGAAGAGCTCGTCAAGGATCTATTCGATCTCCTCAATGGCGTGGAGGAGGAGTCGTATTTGGACCGACACCTCGTTCGTATAGCTATAAGCTCCCTAAAAAAGTTCGTCGTTTAGCTATCAAGTCAGTGTTATCATCAAAAGTTGCAGATAACAATTTAATTGTTATTGAATCCCTAAACTTCGATACGCCAAAAACAAAAGAATTTCAACATGTCCTTGCTAACTTGGATATCAATACAAAGGTGTTACTTGTTTTAGAAAATGAAAATGATTTTGCAGCATTATCTGCTCGCAATCTATCAAATGTTTCTGTTGTCACAGCTGATGGTGTAAGCGTATTGGATGTTTCGGCTAATGACAAGTTGTTATTGACTCAGACCGCTCTTACTCAAATAGAGGAGGTGCTTGCATAATGGAATTTTTAGATATAATCAAACGACCAATCATAACGGAAGCTTCTATGCTTGCGATGGATGAGAAAAAATATACATTTGAAGTGGATACTCGCGCGAACAAGACTTTAGTTAAACAAGCAGTAGAAGCCATTTTTGAAGTGAAAGTCAAAAATGTTAATATCATGAATCTTAGACCAAAGTTCAAACGTCAAGGAAAATATGCAGGATATACAAAAAAACGTCGTAAAGCAATAGTGACGTTGACAGAAGATTCAAAAGAAATTCAAATTTTTGAAGCCGAATAAAGATAGTTATTAAATATTATAGTAGGAGGGGAAAAAAGTGGCGATTAAGAAGTATAAACCGACCTCGAATGGCCGTCGTAACATGACTGGTTCTGATTTTGCTGAAATAACTTCAACAACTCCAGAAAAAACTTTGTTGCAGCCATTAAAAAATAATGCTGGTCGTAATAATAATGGTCGTATCACTGTTCGTCATCAAGGCGGTGGTCACAAACGCCAATACCGTTTAGTAGATTTCAAACGGACGAAGGACAACATTACTGCTGTTGTAAAAACGATCGAATATGATCCAAATAGATCGGCAAATATTGCTTTAGTGCATTATATTGATGGAGTAAAGGCATATATTTTAGCACCAAAAGGTCTTGAAGTTGGAATGCAGGTAGTATCTGGTTCTGAAGCGGATATTAAAATTGGAAACACTTTGCCGTTAGACAAGATACCAGTTGGTACTATCATTCATAATATTGAAACCAAACCCGGCAAAGGTGGACAACTGGTCCGTTCTGCTGGTACAAGCGCTCAGGTTCTTGGAAAAGAAGGAAAATACGTTTTGGTACGGTTGAACTCAGGCGAAGTACGTATGATCCTTGCTACTTGTCGTGCTACAATCGGAGCTGTAGGTAATGAACAACATGAATTGATCAATATTGGTAAAGCTGGCCGGAATCGTTGGAAAGGCAAACGCCCAACTGTTCGTGGTAGTGTAATGAATCCAAACGATCACCCACACGGTGGTGGTGAAGGAAAAGCTCCAATCGGTCGCAAGGCTCCCGTTAGTCCTTGGGGACAACCGGCCCTTGGTTACAAGACTCGTAATAAAAAAGCGAAATCAGATAAGTTTATTGTTCGCCGCCGTAAAACAAAATAAATCAGACAGCAGAATGAGCTGCTGTAAAATTTGAGAGGAGGTTTACCATGGGTCGTAGTTTAAAGAAAGGTCCTTTTGCAGATGAACATCTTGTGAAAAAAGTAGATGCTCA
Organism: Lactobacillales bacterium; assembly: GCA_015655485.1. Classification (GTDB taxonomy): domain Bacteria; phylum Bacillota; class Bacilli; order Lactobacillales; family Vagococcaceae; genus JAATEZ01. The sequence continues at coordinate 7,094 of JAATEZ010000184.1, forward strand.
AAAATACTTGGAAAAGAAAAAAGTGATTAAAACTTGGTCTCGCCGTTCCACGGTTTTCCCAAGCTTTGTGGGATATACTATTGCTGTTTACGATGGTCGTAAGCATGTTCCTGTCTATATCCAAGAAGACATGGTAGGACACAAATTAGGCGAATTTGCTCCAACAAGAACATATCGTGGTCATTCAAATGATGACAAGAAAACAAAACGCTAGATTATTGAGGGGAGGAAAATGCAGATGTCAGAACAAATAACTATTGCCAAAGCAACTGCAAAAACAGTTCGCACTTCACCTCGTAAATCCCGTTTAGTAATTGATCTTATTAGAGGGAAAAGCGTAGCTGAGGCGATTTCAATATTAAAGTTTTCACCAAATAAAGCTGCTGGAATCATTGAAAAAGTATTAATGTCAGCAGTTGCCAACGCAGAAAACAACTATGATCTGGATGTGGAAAATTTGGTTGTTACTGAAGCTTATGTAAACGAAGGACCAACTATGAAACGTTTCCGTCCGCGTGCTAAGGGCTCAGCATCACCAATCAACAAACGGACAAGTCATATTACTGTAGTTGTATCAGAAAAATAAGGAGGGACAATCAGTGGGTCAAAAAGTACATCCAATTGGAATGCGTGTAGGAATTATCCGTGACTGGGATGCAAAATGGTATGCTGAAAAAGAGTATGCTGATTTTTTACACGAAGACTTAAGAATCCGAAAATTTATCGAAAAAAAATTGGCTGATGCCGCTGTGTCTACAATTGAAATTGAACGTGCGTCAAACCGCGTGAACGTTTCTATTCACACAGCTAAACCAGGTATGGTTATTGGTAAAGGCGGATCTGAAGTAGAAAATTTAAGAAAAGAATTGAATTTATTAACTAATAAAAAAGTTCACATTAATATTATCGAAATTAAAAAACCTGATTTAGATGCTAAACTAGTAGCTGAAGGAGTTGCTCGCCAGTTAGAGAACCGTGTAGCATTTCGTCGGGCTCAGAAACAAGCGATTCAGCGAACTATGAGATCTGGGGCTCAAGGAATCAAAACACAGGTATCTGGCCGATTAAATGGAGCTGATATGGCTCGTACAGAAGGCTACTCAGAAGGAACGGTTCCTCTTCACACTTTGCGTGCAGATATTGATTATGCATGGGAAGAAGCAAATACAACATACGGAAAACTAGGAGTTAAAGTGTGGATTTATCGTGGAGAAATTCTTCCAGAAAAAAAGAACACTGAGAAAGGAGGGAAATAAACATGTTAGTACCTAAACGTGTTAAGCATCGCCGTGAGTTTAGAGGAAAAATGCGTGGTGAAGCAAAAGGTGGAAAAGAAGTATCTTTTGGTGAATATGGCTTACAAGCTATAGAATCTCATTGGATCACTAACCGCCAAATCGAAGCAGCCCGTGTGGCCATGACTCGTTACATGAAACGTGGTGGGAAAGTATGGATCAAAATTTTCCCTCATAAATCATATACAGCCAAAGCTATTGGAGTTCGTATGGGTTCCGGAAAAGGAGCTCCTGAAGGTTGGGTAGCGCCAGTAAAACGAGGAAAAGTTATGTTTGAAATTGCTGGGGTACCTGAAGAAGTGGCTCGTGAAGCATTGCGTCTTGCATCTCATAAGTTACCAATCAAAACCAAAATAGTAAAACGTGAAGAAATGGGTGGTGAATCGAATGAAGGTTAATGAAATCAAAGAATTGACCACTGCCGAAATGACTACAAAGGAAAAAGAATACAAAGAAGAACTTTTTAATCTGAGATTCCAACTAGCCACAGGACAATTAGAAAATACTGCGCGTATCAAAGAAGTTCGCAAATCGATTGCACGCATCAAAACGGTGTTGCGTCAGCAAGAAAAGTAACATTGGAAGGAGGCCATTACACGTATGACTGAAGAAAGAAATCAACGTAAAGTTTACCAGGGCCGTGTTGTTTCTGACAAAATGGATAAGACTATCGTAGTTGTTGTTGAAACTAAAAAGACACACAAAATCTATGGTAAGCGAGTAAATTATTCGAAAAAATATGTCACTCATGATGAAAAAAATGTTGCTAAAACAGGAGACATCGTGAAAATTATGGAAACTCGTCCATTATCCGCTACAAAGCGTTTCCGCCTGCTTGAAGTAGTCGAAGAAGCAGTAATTATCTAAACGAGATTTTCCTATAGATTGAAACTTGAAATCTGAAAGGAGGATACACAAGGTGATCCAAACAGAAAGTCGTTTAAAAGTCGCTGATAATTCTGGTGCTCGTGAGGTTCTAACAATCAAAGTGTTAGGCGGATCTGGTCGGAAGACAGCTAACATAGGTGATGTAATAGTTTGTACTGTAAAACAAGCAACACCAGGTGGAGTTGTCAAAAAAGGCGAAGTAGTTAAAGCAGTCGTTGTAAGAACTAAAACAGGAGCTCGTCGCGCTGACGGTTCTTATATAAAATTTGATGAAAATGCATGTGTGCTTATTCGTGACGATAAAAGCCCGCGAGGAACTCGTATTTTTGGGCCAGTTGCTCGAGAATTACGTGAAAATAACTTTATGAAAATTGTCTCATTAGCACCAGAAGTATTATAATCTAAACTTTTAACAAAGGAGGTGCGAAACAAGAATGTTTGTTAAAAAAGGTGATAAAGTAAAAATTCTCTCTGGCAAAGATAAAAATAAGGAAGGCGTTATATTAACAGCTTTTCCAAAAAATGATCGTGTCATAGTTGAAGGTGTGAATATGATCAAAAAACATCAAAAACCAAGTGCAGGTGCTCCTCAAGGCGGAATTATTGAGAAAGAAGCTGCTATTCATGTTTCTAATGTTATGGTAATCGATCCATCTAATGGAGAACCTACTAGAGTAGGGTATAAAGAAGTAGAAGGAAAAAAAGTCCGTGTTTCGAAAAAAACAGGTGAAGTTTTAGATAAGTAGAAATAAGGAAGGAGGGACCATTTGAATGAACCGCCTGAAAGAAAAATATACGAAAGAAATTACACCATCACTAGTAGAAAAATTTAATTATACTTCTGTTATGGAAACCCCCAAAGTTGAGAAAATTGTTATTAACATGGGTGTAGGTGATGCTGTTTCAAATTCCAAAAATCTTGATAAAGCAGTGGAAGAGTTAACGTTGATCGCTGGTCAAAAACCATTGATCACAAAAGCTAAAAAATCAATAGCTGGTTTCCGTTTACGTGAGGGAATGCCTATTGGCTGTAAAGTAACTTTGCGTGGAGAGAGAATGTATGAATTTTTAGATAAATTAGTTTCCGTTTCTCTGCCTCGTGTTCGTGACTTCCATGGAGTTAGCAAAAAAGCTTTTGATGGTCGTGGAAATTATACTTTAGGTATTAAAGAACAATTGATTTTTCCAGAAGTAGATTACGACCTAGTAGATAAAGTACGGGGAATGGACATTGTCATTGTCACAACAGCTAATACTGATGAAGAATCTAGAGAACTGTTGACACAATTGGGAATGCCATTTCAAAAATAATTTAAGGAGGCGAACTACGTGGCTAAGAAATCAATGATTGCAAAAAACAAACGTCCAGCAAAATTCTCAACACAAGCTTACACGCGTTGTGAACGTTGTGGCCGTCCGCATTCAGTTTATCGTAAATTCAAACTCTGCCGTATTTGCTTCCGCGAACTTGCCTATAAAGGACAAATTCCCGGCGTGAAGAAAGCTAGCTGGTAAGACAGAAAACTCGGATAAAGGAGGTAAATAGATCAATGGTCATGACAGATCCGATTGCAGATTTTCTAACATGTATTCGTAATGCTAATATGGTTAAGCACGAATCTTTAGAAGTACCTGCATCAAAAATTAAGCGTGACATCGCTGAAATCTTAAAACGTGAAGGTTTTGTACGTGATGTAGAATATATTGAAGATGATAAACAAGGTGTTATCCGTGTGTTCTTGAAATATGGTAAAAATGAGGAACGGGTTATCACAGATTTGAAGCGTATTTCAAAACCAGGTCTTCGTGCGTATGTTAAAGCGGATGAAGTGCCAAAAGTATTAAACGGATTAGGTATTGCGATCATTTCGACTTCTGAAGGTGTCGTTACTGACAAAGAAGCGAGAGAGCGTAATGTTGGCGGCGAAGTTGTCGCATATGTATGGTAATAATAAAAATTCAAGGAGGTGACTTGAAGTGAGCCGTATCGGTAATAAACCAGTTATTTTGCCAGATGGAGTATCTGTTATCCAAAATGGTAATGATGTCACTGTTAAAGGACCAAAGGGAGAATTGACTCGTTCTTTTGTAACTAATATCACGTTAGACATACAAGACAAGGAGGTTGTTTTGACTCGTCCCAATGATGAAAAAATCAATCGTTCTTTACATGGCACTATGCGTGCTAATTTAAACAATATGGTCGTTGGCGTAAGTCAAGGATTTGAAAAGGCGTTAGAGCTTATTGGTGTTGGATATCGGGCCCAATTACAAGGTAAAAAACTTGTATTGAATGTTGGTTATTCTCATCCAGTTGAAATCGATGCTCCTGAGGGGATTACAATTGAAGTTCCTGCTAACACACAAGTAATTATCAAAGGGAGCAATAAAGAACATGTAGGCGAACTTGCAGCAAATATTCGGAGTGTTCGACCTCCAGAACCGTATAAGGGCAAAGGCATCCGTTATGTTGGGGAGTTTGTTCGTCGTAAAGAAGGAAAAACCGGTAAATAAAGCAGCTTAATGGCTAGCAAATAATTAAAGAGGTGACAATTGTGATTTCAAAACCAGATAAAAATAAAGTACGCGTGAAAAGACATCAACGTGTACGTGGAAAAATCTCTGGTACTGCTGAGTGCCCACGCTTAAATGTGTTTCGTTCTAATAAAAACATCTACGCTCAAGTTATTGATGACGTAGCGGGTGTAACGCTAGCAAGTGCCTCTACCTTAGATAAAGAAATTTCAGGTGGAAAAAAAATTGAAGATGCTACAGCTGTAGGTGCTTTAGTTGCTAAGAGAGCAATAGACAAAGGAATAAAAGAAGTAGTTTTTGACCGTGGTGGATACCTTTACCATGGCCGCGTAGCTGCTTTAGCTGAAGCTGCTCGTGAAAATGGGCTTAAATTTTAATAGAAGGAGGAACACCATTCATGGTTTATATTGATCCAAAACATTTGGAATTAGAAGATCGCGTGGTTGCCATCAATCGAGTAACTAAGGTTGTTAAAGGCGGACGACGCTTACGTTTCGCAGCACTTGTTGTTGTTGGTGATAGAAATGGACATGTCGGATTTGGAACAGGTAAAGCACAAGAAGTACCTGAAGCTATTCGAAAAGCAATTGAAGACGGCAAAAAAAATCTAATAGAAGTCCCAATGGTTGGACTTACGATCCCTCATGAAGTTATTGGCGTATTTGGTGGCGGACGTATTCTGATGAAACCTGCAGTAGCTGGTTCTGGAGTGGCCGCTGGTGGAGCAGTGCGTGCCGTATTAGAATTAGCTGGAGTTGCGGATATCACTAGTAAATCTTTGGGATCTAATACTCCAATCAATGTGGTTCGCGCTACAATGAACGGATTAGGTCAGCTCAAGCGTGTTGAAGAGGTAGCCAAATTACGTGGCAAGTCTGTAGAAGAATTGATTGGATAGGGAGGACAACGGTATGACTGAATTACAAATTACTTTAAGACGTAGTGTGATTGGACGCCCTCAAAATCAACGAGATACAGTTAAGGCTCTCGGTCTAGGGAAAATTGACAGTACAGTTGTTAAACCTAGTAATGAGGCCATCAGAGGTATGGTCAACACTATTTCACATTTAGTAGACGTCAAAGAAATATAAAAAATTACTGAAATAATTATTTAAGGAGGTGCCAAACCAATGAAACTTCATGAGTTACAATCCAGCGAAGGCTCGAGACAGGTACGGAATCGTGTAGGTCGCGGAACTTCATCAGGCAATGGAAAAACATCTGGTCGTGGACAAAAGGGACAAAAAGCTCGGTCTGGCGGCGGTGTTCGTTTAGGTTTTGAAGGGGGACAAACCCCATTATTCCGCCGTATACCGAAGCGTGGTTTCAATAATATCAATCGTAAAGATTATGCTGTTGTCAATTTAGATACGTTGAACCGTTTTGAGGATGGGGCTGAAATCACACCAACTGATTTAATTGAAAAAGGGATCGTGAAAAATGAAAAAGCTGGTATAAAAGTATTAGCGAATGGTGAATTGACTAAGAAGTTAACTGTGAAAGCAGCTAAATTCTCCGGAGCAGCTAAAAAAGCAATTGAAGCAGCTGGTGGATCGATCGAGGTGATTTAATGTTTAAATTACTGAAAGATGCTTTTAAAGTGCAGTCTATTAGGCAGAGAATCTTGTATACTGTATTTATTTTATTCGTCTTTCGAATAGGAGCGCAAATTACAGTTCCAGGAGTTAATGCAAAGGGCTTATCTGAATTAAGCAGCTTACCGTTTTTTTCAATGTTAAACATGGTGAGTGGTAGTGCTATGGGAAATTTTTCTATTTTTGCTATGGGTGTTTCTCCATATATTACTGCTTCTATTGTTATTCAACTATTGCAAATGGATATTGTTCCTAAATTCGTTGAGTGGTCAAAGCAAGGCGAAGTCGGTCGTAAGAAGTTAAATCAGGCAACTCAGTACTTAACAATAGTTTTAGCTTTTGTTCAGTCGGTAGGAATTATAGCTGGATTTAACGCTTATGCTCAATTGGGTATTCTAAAAACCGCGAATGCTCAGACGTTTATTACGATTGGGATAATCCTTACTGGTGGGACAATGTTTGTGACTTGGTTAGGGGAACAAATTACTGAAAAAGGTATTGGAAATGGAATTTCTTTAATTATATTTGCTGGTATTGTTTCAAGTCTGCCTAGTAATATTAAACAAATTGTTGAAGACTACTTTGTTAATATTGATTCTTCAGATTTATGGAAATCTGTGATTTTTGTTATTGTTTTGCTTGTTGCTATACTAGTAATAGTTACAGTTGTAACTTATGTCCAACAAGCAGAGCGGAAGATTCCGATTCAGTATACTAAGCGTGTTGCAGGGGCACCGCAAAGCAGCTATTTGCCATTAAAAGTAAATGCTGCTGGAGTTATTCCAGTGATTTTTGCTAGTTCACTGATTGCTACACCAAATGCGCTTTTGCAATATTTTTCAGAATCCTATAGTACTGAAGGCTGGTATAAGGTGTTGATTCAGATATTTGACTATTCAACACTTCCCGGTGGGATTTTTTACGCACTGCTGATTGTTGCTTTTACTTTTTTCTA
>JAATEZ010000253.1 GCA_015655485.1 Lactobacillales bacterium
GCACAGATCATTGAGATCCTTCAGCGAAATGGTCACTCAGTTGGTTTTATGGGAGACGGGATCAATGATGCGCCAGCTTTGCGTAAAGCAGATGTCGGGATCTCAGTCGATACTGCGGCAGATATCACCAAAGAAGCAAGTTCGATCATTTTACTGCAAAAAAGTTTAAATGTTTTAGAAGATGGGATCATGGAAGGCCGCCGTGTTTTTAGCAACATGATGAAATATATAAAGATCACTATTAGTTCTAATTTTGGCAATGTGTTTTCAGTATTGATCGCCAGTGCTTTTCTGCCTTTTCTGCCAATGATTTCAATGCAATTATTGATTCAAAATCTTATTTATGATATGGCTCAATTAACCATTCCCTGGGATCATGTAGATGATGGAGATATCGTGCGGCCGATTCATTGGAATACAGCCAGTTTATTGAAATTCACAGTTTGCATTGGGCCGGTCAGCAGTATTTTTGATGGAATCACGTTTTTAGTTATGTGGTTTGTCTTCAATGCCCATTCAATTGCGGCACAGGGGGTGTTTCAAGCCGGATGGTTCTTAGTGGGATTGATCAGTCAGACCTTAGTCGTGCATATTGTTCGCACGAAAAAGATCCCGTTCATCCAAAGCAGAGCCAGCCTGCCCCTGGTTCTTTCAAGCATGGGTGCGATCCTGGCTGGTTTACTCATTGTTTTAACACCTGTTCGGCAGGTGTTTGAGTTTTTAAGCTTGCCCGGAAACTACTGGCCTTGTCTGGTGCTGATAGTGATTGCCTATTTATTTACTGTAGAAGGAGCGAAAAGACTATATATTCACTTAACTAAGGAATGGCTGTAGAAGGATGAAGTCGAATCGAAAGTGTTCGGCTTCAAGAAAAAGATAAGAATATCCGAAAAAAAGCTTTTCATATTTTCTGGATATTTTTTCTTTTTCCGAAGAGGCTGCTTTTGATTTATCGTTTATTCCTATTTAGGGCTGGCCCATTCATTTAAGCGGCTGAATAAATCAGCCGCAGATAATAAAAATCATGTCTGCTGATCTTAAAAAAACGACTGCTGGATTTTTTCAGTGGTCGTTTCTCATAAAGTGAATTTTTTTAAATACCAAACAAAAAGGAGAAGCAGAATAGTTAGTAAAGTTTTGTTCTGCTTGAAATTATATGCTAGAATAAAGTCGTTGATAGAAGGTTGAAAGGGAGCTGTTTTATGACGGTAATTATGGATGGGCGAGCGTTAGCGGATAAAATGCAAGAGAATTTACGCAAAGAAGTTTTAAACATGAAAGCAAGCGGGATCGTTCCCGGACTGGCAGTTTTGCTGGTTGGAGAAGATCCGGCCAGTCAAACTTATGTCCGTAATAAAGAACGAAGCGGGGAAAAAATCGGCATTCATTCTGTCGTGGAAAGATTGCCGGCAGCGATTTCGGAGGAGGAATTATTTCAGAAAATCCAGCAATATAATCAAGATGAGAAAATCCATGGTATTTTAGTTCAATTACCCTTGCCAAAGCACATCGATGAGCAGCGTGTTTTACATGGAATCGATCCTAAAAAAGATGTGGATGGTTTTCATCCGACCAATATGGGGCAGCTTTTTATAGGAGATCCATGGATGGTTCCGTGTACTCCTTACGGCATTATGAAATTATTGGAAGAGTATAAAATTGATATTTCCGGGAAAAATGCTGTAATTATCGGCCGCAGCAATATTGTGGGAAAACCCATGGCTCAGCTTTTGCTGATGAGCAATGCCACGGTGACTATGGCCCACTCTAAAACCGAAAATTTAACCCAAATCGCGGCTAAAGCAGATATTTTAGTTGTAGCTATCGGACGCGGGCACTTTGTTACAAAGAATTTTGTGAAAAAAGGTGCAGTAGTGATCGACGTGGGGATGAATCGAGATGCAGATGGGAAATTGATTGGAGATGTCGATTTTGATGCAGTCAAGGAAGTTGCGGGCTACATTACCCCGGTACCCAAAGGAGTTGGGCCGATGACTATTACTATGTTAATGGAACAAACGATAGCCAACGCCAGAAAACAGCTCGAGAATACATGAAAAGTCAGGTGAAATTTCAATGGAGCAACCCGCTTATTTAACGGTAACCGCCTTAACTAAATACTTGAAACGCAAATTTGAAGCCGATCCTTATTTAGAGAGAGTCTACTTGACTGGAGAAATCTCCAATTTTCGCTTACGGGCGAATGCTCATCAATATTTTAGCTTGAAGGATGAAAAAGCTAAGATTTCCGCGATAATGTTCAAAGGCGCCTTTCAGCAATTAAAATTTCAGCCTAAAGAAGGAATGAAGGTCTTAGTGGTCGGGCGAATCGCACTTTATGAGGCGACAGGCCAGTATCAGATCTATGTAGAGCATATGGAACCTGATGGTGTCGGAGCATTTTATCAGGCTTTAGAGCAACTAAAAGAAAAGCTGTCTTTAGAAGGAATGTTTCAGCTGCCTAAAAAGCCATTGGCAAAATTTCCTAAACGGATCGCAGTAGTTACTAGTCCCAGCGGAGCGGTGATCAAAGATATCATTACAACGGTCCAGAGACGTTATCCCATCGTTCAGGTGGTAGTTTATCCGACGCTGGTTCAGGGAAAAGATGCCGCCGCCAATATTGTCAATAATATTGGAAGAATTGAAGCCAAGGGTGATTTTGATACAATGATCATCGCCCGTGGCGGCGGATCGATCGAGGATCTTTGGCCTTTTAATGAAGAATCGGTAGCTCGCGCGATCATCGCAGCGAAAACTCCGGTCATTTCTTCTGTGGGTCATGAGACGGATGTAACGATTGCTGATATGGTGGCTGATATCAGAGCTGCAACACCGACTGCTGCCGCCGAGCTTTCAGTACCAGTTCTTTCTGATGAGCTGCTGCGGATCAAAGAAAAACAGAATCGCTTGATACAAGCGATGTCTTTTATCATCAAACAGAAAAATCAGCGTTATCAACAACTGCTGACTTCTTATATTTTCAGGCAGCCAACACGTTTATATGAAGGCTTCAGTGTTAAGCTCGACCTGCTTCAACGCCGTCTGGCTCAAGGGGGCAGGGCACAGATCAGCTTTGCCAAAGACCAATGGCAAGAAAAAAGTAACCGTCTTTATCTGGTTTCACCGGCTGCTCAGGTATCTAAACACAAGCAAGCTCTGGAGTATTTGCAACAGCAATTATTTTCCAAGATGGAGTGGCTCATGCAACAAAAGAAGCAAACCTATCTTCATTCGGTTCAAAATTTAGATTTATTGAGCCCTCTGAAAATTATGGGCCGCGGCTATACGTATACGACTAAAGATCAAAAAATCATTCGTTCCACTGAAGATATCCATATTCTAGATGAGCTCGAAATTCATTGGATCAAGGGCAAGGCGCTTGTCGAGGTAAAAGAAATTAAAAAGGGAGAGATCTTAGGTGAGTGAGACAAAAAAAGTTACTTTTGAAGAATCATTGACTGAATTGGAAAATATCGTTCAGCAATTGGAAAAAGGGGATGTTCCTCTTGAAAAAGCTTTGTCCCAGTTTCAGCGGGGGGTGGAATTAAGCAAAATTTGCCAGCAAACGTTAGAGAAGGCAGAAAATACTTTGACGAAGATCATGACTGAAGAAAATCAGGAAGTTGTTTTTGATAGAGAGGATGAAACTCATTAATGTCAGGAAGTTTGTCGGC
>JAATEZ010000095.1 GCA_015655485.1 Lactobacillales bacterium
TCGATCCCTTCCCAAAAAGAATCCGCTCCAAGCAGAATACTGTTTTTTGAATTGGCAAAACGTTTCAACATTTTCTCTTTACTGCCGGATATCCCTTGAGCTAAAATTTCACGGCCCTCCACCAGCCATTTCATATGAAGACGCTGATAGGTTTTTTGCAATAAGCGATGAGAAGTAAAGAGAATCAGCAAGGGTCGATCACTGCGTTGAATAATTTTCTGGATCGAGTGAATGACAAAATTATCGTACTCATCCACACTTTGCTGCTTTAATGAGATCCCATCATCAACGATCAAGAGCTTTCCTTGTGCAGCGTAATCATAGGGGGATCTCATCGTCGAAAAATGGTAATCTGAAAGACCCAGTTCACGCGGCAGAAAGCTTTTATCTTTGCCTATTCTTAAAGTGCCGCCAGTATATAGTATTTTTTTAAAGCGGTGAAACCATTTTGTATTAGTTAGTTGCAAGTGGTCAAAATCTTGCATATGCAGCAGACCGAATTTGCCCTCTTTATCCGAAAATGTGAGCCATTTTATAATGGAATCAGAATTATTTTGATAGAAATCATTGAAAAAATCACTGCAGGCAGATATCTTTTTCAAGATATCAATGAATTGAACTAAAATGATTTTTTCAGAAGGTAAAAATTTCGCAAAAGTACTCACTAAAATTTTTTGGATGTTTTTGCTTAAGGTATCCCCTTCTTGCAGTAAAAGTTCCATTTTTCGACAATTTTTTTGGTAATCGATCGATAACTCATCAAAGTCTTCCGACTTGATCACAAATTCCCGATATTTTAACGAAGCGGAGTCTTGCGGAAGAATGGTTTTGATCCCTTCGAAAAAATCAAGAACACATTGATTTAAGTCTTGGAAAATATATTCTAAAAGCTTCAAATCATGGCTTAACACAGAAGCCTCACTAAAAATCTTTTCGATCGCCTGCCACAAACTATCTTCACCTTGCTCGATCAGCTGGACTTGTTTACTAAAAAAGAAGGAGTTGAACTGTTTGGCACTGACCTTTTGCAACGTCTCGGGAAGATGATGTGCCTCATCGATCACTAGATAAAACGATTTTGGCAAAGCAAATTTTTCCCTGCGCGACTCCTCTGCCAGATACGCATGGTTCACGATCAAACAATTGCTTTGACGTTTTTTTCCTTCTAATTGAACTAAAAAATCCTGTGAATAGAAAGTTGAGTCTTCTGAAAGATATTCCAAGCCTCTATGTGTGACTTCTTCCCAAAACGGATGCTGAAAATTGTTCAAATGCAATTCATCCAGATCGCCGGTGGTCGTTTGTGTCAGCCAGACTAATATCCCTAACTGATAAAGAATGTATTGCTTCGACTGACCTTTTTTATTCAGTGTTGCGGCAAAACGTTCAAGATCAAGATAATGCCGATGACTCTTGATCAGTACTGGATACAGCTTGCGCGGCACAAATTGATTCAATTGCGGAATATCTTGATACACTAACTGATTCTGCAGTAAAATCGAAACAGTACTGATAATAACAGGATTTTCCGGTGTAACTATGTAGCTTAGCGGCAGTAAATAGCCAAAGGTTTTCCCGCTCCCGGTCGACGCTTCGATAAAAAGATTTTTAGAATCATTGTTTTTCGTTTCTACTTTTGCTTCGTTTTTTTCATGAGTTATCTGATCAAAATGTTCCCAAACCTCATTCATCATTTTTGCTTGTTCCGGGCGATAATCCAGGTGTTCCTGAAACAAATTGCGTTTGCCTTTCTTAGTTTTGGGATAGCTGTTTACTGGATACTGAGGTTCACTGAATAAAGGGATGACCTTTTTTCTAAGAGCCAGACCACGAATGATTTCGATTTTTGGATCCAGCTGCGGCAGACTTTTCCGCATTTCAGTGGCAAGCAGCTGGACATAATCTTTCGTTTCCATGGAACAAATATCCATTCGGTCAATAATCGCTTCAACGGTGATCAGCGGCAGTTTACGGATGGTCTCACTTAAATCAATAAACAATTGTCCAGTCGCATGGGCGTCGCTTTCCGCTTGATGGGGATTCTCATGATCGATCTCAAATTGTCTGGCCAGATCTCCCAAGCGAAAACTGGGAGCTGTGGGTAAAAAAATCTGCGCCAGCTCAACGGTGTCAACTCCCTTCAATTGCAAAGGCGGAACGCCGCAGCGAACCAATTCTTTATTTAAAAAACTATAATCAAAATGGATATTATGAGCAACAAAAACACAATCAGATAACATCTGATAGAGCGTATAAGCGACATCTTCAAAATAAGGAGCTTTGGCCACTTGAGTATTCGAAATCCCCGTCAAACTCTCGATCTGCTTTGGGATCACCATGCCGGGATTCACATCCGTCGCAAAAGAAGAGACGATCTCGTCTTGCTCGATCAGAACACAACCAAATTGAATGATGCGGTCTTTTGTTAATTGAGTACCAGTCGTTTCGATATCAACGACCGCGTAAGTTGTTTTTTTAGACATACTGATCTCGATCCTCCTGTTCTTTTCAACGGTTTTAATTATACTATAAGGACTTTCGAAATGCTATTGTCGCAACTATTCTTTAAACACCTGAAAATTTACTGAAAACTGCGCTTCACGGATTGGAAAGCTAGGTTAGTTCTCTTTTCATGACTATGATCGTATAATCAGCCGTTTTTGCTTTTCTCCCGGCAGCGGTAAATTTGTTCTTTATCCAAAATTTTTCACTCTGTAAATTTCCTTTTATATATCCTAATTCTACGGATAAATAACCCGTTTTTTTTAAATATTCCATGAGTTCCGTTATTATTTTTGTTCCTTTTCCTTTTCCCTGATATTTTTTATCCATCATGAACCATCCGATCCAGGCAGTGGATTCATTTGGATAAGCTTCAATCAAATCCATAACAGCTATTAATTTTTCCTGCTTATAATAACCTAAAAAGTGTTTATCTTCATACTCCTTATTAGGCGGCAATGCAGTAAAATCATGTTTAATACTATCCATCGTAACCGATGAATGCATTTTTTCATAATATGCTGGGTTTCCTTGACACAATTTTAATACTTCTGTCAAATTCTCTTCTTTTATATTTCTTACTTCGTAACAGGCAGATAATTGATTGAACTCTAAGTTCATTTATTCGTCTCCAATCTTTGTATTATCAGGTTTTGAACTGTGGTTTTTTAAACATTATTCAATTTAAGGCCTATTTTAATCCAGACCACTTTTGTTACAGGCAATAGTCTAGCGAATCTCTAAGTGTGATTCTACCTTAGCCCTGTTTGTATCACTAAGCAAATTAGTAAAAAATCATTTTTTTCATGATATAATCAAGGAAAAAACCAGAGACGGGGAAATATAATGACTGAAAACAGGTTTATCGCAGCAAGCGCAGATGTTTATGGAGATGTGATTTTAGGAGAAGAGGTCAGTATTTGGTTTCAAGCAGTATTGCGCGGAGATGAAAATACGATAACGATCGGCAACCGGTCAAATATTCAGGATGGTTCAGTGGTCCATGTGGATTATGCCTCTCCAGTAAAAATCGGTAAAAATGTCACGATTGGGCATCAGTGCATTATTCACGGCTGTACTATTGAAGACAATGCACTCATCGGGATGGGCTCGATCATTCTAAATGATGCGGTCATTGGTGAAAATTCCCTTGTAGGAGCGGGCTCCCTGGTCACCCAGAAAAAAACATTTCCGCCAAACTCTCTGATCATGGGCAGTCCTGCAAAATTTATCCGTACTTTGACATCAGAAGAAATCGAAAAAAATATTGAAAATGCTCAAATCTATGCTCGGCTGGGCAAAGAATTTAATGAAGGAACCTATAAACCAATCAATGAATAGTTGTAAGATAATATTTTTTAGAAAAAGAAACTCAGTTAAAAAAGCTGATCGATGAGAGGAACCCCAAAAAGTTAGACCAAAAATCTAACCTTCAGGGGTCGGCTCACGATTTTTTTCTTTTTTTCTACTTTCCATAAATAAA
>JAATEZ010000218.1 GCA_015655485.1 Lactobacillales bacterium
ACACCAATAAACATTGCCAGCACATACCATAACTTGCCATTAACAACCGGCAAAATAATCAGTCCGCCATGAGGGACCAGAGCTTCCACATTGTTTACCATACCAAGAGCTCCGCCTACCGCACTCCCAATAATGATTGCGGGAAGAACTCGTTTGATATCTTTGACTGCAAAGGGGATGGCTCCTTCAGTAATTCCTATTAAACCCATGAAGAGAGCAGAAATTCCCAGATCCCGATCTTCGGCAGTATATTTTTTTCGATCGATGAAAGTCGAAATCGCCATAGCCAAAGGCGGGATCGCAACGGCAATTCTATGCGCACCATTAGGAGCATAGATTCCTTCTGCCATTAGAGCCAATGTAAAAGCAGTTGCTGTTTTATTGACAGGTCCGCCCATATCTACCGCAGTCATTGCACCAATGACCAGTCCCAACAAGATAGCACTGCTTCCCTGCAAGTTTCCTAAAACCTTGACCAGCCAGTCCATAGCAGCACCAATCGGTACAGCAATCACATAAATATAGATCATTCCTAAAATAAAGGTGGTAAAAATTGGTACGATCAAAATAGGCATTATTGTTCGGATCGTAGCCGGCACTTTCCAAGTTTTACACCAGCGGACAAGGTACCCTGCAGCAACTCCCATGATCATTGCTCCTAAAAACCCTGTCTTGACCTCTGAAGAACCAATCGGATTATTGGCTACATATCCTAAAATCATGCCGGGGGCAATCCCCGGTTTCCCTGCCAATGAATAGGCAATATAACCAGAAAGCAGTGGAATCATCATAGCAAAACCAGCACTTCCCAAATCATTCAAATTTTGCATGAAAGGACTAGAAATGGCCATGCCCGAGTCAGTAGCTTTTCCGGTAGATAAAGCAATAGCTAAGAAAATACCTCCAACGACAACTGCGGGCAACATATATGAAACACCTGTATTAAAAGCTTTTTGCAGATCTTTAAAAAATTTATTGTCTTTACCCATTTTTTATCTCTCCACTTCTAAAAGTTTTTCAGCTTTATCAATGATTTTCGCCGGATGCCTGATCATTTCTCCAGGATCGATCTGTAACACTTTTCCTGCATCATTTTTTTCATCAAATCTTTCTTCGCCCTCAATGCCGATCGCTACTGCCAAAATAACTATATCGGCCTCATCCACATCGGCTTGTTCCAACTCATTTTCGATTCCCATACTTCCTTGCGTTTCTACCTGCACTTCATAACCTCTTTTTCTGCATTCTTTTTCAATAGCTTCTTGTGCCATATAAGTATGGGCAACACCTGTCGGACACGCTGTAACTGCAACGATTTTCATGATAAATTCCTTCCTCCTCTTTATTTCATTTGAACATCGATTGACCTTAATAACCTATAGACTTCGTTGATTTTAGTTTCTGACAGCAACGTTTCACGAAAGTCATCATCCAACAATTTTTTACTCAACTGAGAAATAAATTTTAAATGAATGTTATTTTCATTAGCTTCAGGAACACCAATCAAAAATATCAAGCGAACTTGATCTTCTTTTTTATCACTCCAGAGAAATTCTTTTTTTGTCTGGACAAAACCGATAAAAGGCTTAATAACTACTGTACTTTTTCCATGAGGAATGGCAATCTGATAGCCAATAGCGGTAGGCACCTCGGCTTCTCTGCTATAAACTGCGACCGCAAATTTTTCTTTATCAGTGATCAGTCCAATTTTCTGGGCCTGAGAAATCAAACAATCCAAAACTTCTTCTTTTGAAGTAAAATCTTGCTGCAATAGAATTAAATCGTTTCTTATCACTTCATTACCATTTATTGTCATCTTGAACACATCCCAATCCATTCCATAAATTCTTTTTTATCTTTTAATTGATATATTTTTTTTAAAGTGTCCTTGCTTTCAACCAATTCATAAATATCAGATAATATATTGCGAATCTCTTTCTTATCCTCTTCTGAGATCGCTACAATAATGATTGTTCTCACTGAATATTTTCCCCACTTAAAACTTTTATCATTTTTAACAAATACAATGGCAGTTTGATTCACGAATTTCGGA
Source organism: Lactobacillales bacterium (assembly GCA_015655485.1). Classification (GTDB taxonomy): domain Bacteria; phylum Bacillota; class Bacilli; order Lactobacillales; family Vagococcaceae; genus JAATEZ01. The sequence continues at coordinate 2,054 of JAATEZ010000218.1, forward strand.
TTACCGTGGGGAATGGCTGCACCAACGGGTAAATCTGTGCCTCCCAAATGTTCTCTTTTTATCAGAGTATCTACAAAAGCCGGTTTAACGTAGC
>JAATEZ010000281.1 GCA_015655485.1 Lactobacillales bacterium
CATAGACTGTGGAAGGAATTGAATGGAATATCCTGTATTGCAATGGAATTAGAAATACCGGACAAAAAAAATATGGTGGTCTCCAGATCTATTCCTAAAAGCCTTACTAAATATGATGATGTTGAAAATGCAGTTTTCAAACATATCGACACACTTGCGATGAAACTCAGAAAGCAAAAACAATGTACCAATTCAATTTCGGTATTTGTTCATACAAATCGATTTAGAAAACAAGACAAACAATATTACAATACGTTCAAAGTTCCTCTTTTGAGAGCCAGCAATAATACTACTACACTTATCAGAGCCGCTAAAGTTGGTTTACAAAAAATATTTAAACAAGGATACAACTATAAAAAATGCGGTGTAATGGCATTTGACCTATGTCCAGAAAATACCATACAAGGCTCTTTATTTTATGTTGCTGAAAACGACAAATCAAATAAAGCCATGCATGTCATGGATGATATAAACAAACGATATGGATATAAAGTTACTCGTATAGCTGCACACGGATTTTTACATAAAGCACATATGCTAAGAAATCACATTAGTCCTTGCTATACGACTGAGTTGGATGATATATTGAAAATTAAAATCTAATCAATATTTTGGTATGAAAATGATGAATGGAAATTAAAATAAGGCTAATTGAGGACTATTAAATTTATTATCGCTGTTCTGAAAGTTGGAAATTCCAACACCTAGCAATCTTATTTTTTTATTCTTCAAATCCACGTTTCCAATGATTTTATCCAATAAAGATATCATTGTAACTTTGTCATAAATAGCAGAACTTGCTGATAAACTTCTAGTTATCTGGGTAAAGTCATGGAACTTAATTTTTGTCGTTAAAGTTCGTCCATTAAGTTTACGTTTATCTAACCGAATAAGCAATCTGTCTATCAATAAATACAACTCTTTTTGTATCCTCTCAAGCTCCTCCAGATCTTCAGGATAAGTATCTTCTACACTAACAGATTTAATATTTCTAGAGGATTGAACTAGTCGATCGTCAATACCACGAACAATCTGATAAAAAAAATGACCCATTTTACCAAAATGCAAAACCAATTCATTCTCCGTCATTTTTTTTAGGTCTCCACCTTTTAAAAGACCCAGTTTTTGCATTTTTTCTGCTGTCACTTTACCAACACCATAAAATTTTTTTACTTCAAGTGATTCCATAAACGACTCCACTCTTGATGGGCCAATAAATGTTAAACCAGCTGGCTTTTGGAGATCTGAAGCAACTTTTGCTAAAAACTTATTGATAGATACCCCTGCAGATATGGTCAAATTTAATTCACTGCGAACTGCTGCTTGGATGGATTGAGCAATCTCAATAGCAGAACCTATGCCCAATTTGTCTTCCGTTACATCTAGGTATGCTTCATCAAGTGAAAGTGGTTCAATCATATCCGTGTATCGATGCAAAATTTGATGAAATAATCTCGAAACATCTTTATAAACATCAAATCTCGGTTGAATGAATATAACATCTGGACAAAGTTTTTTTGCCGCTTTGGAGGACATTGCAGAATGTATTCCAAATTTTCTTGCTTCATAACTGGCGGTGGCGACGACTCCGCCTCGTCCTTCTGGAGAACCACCCACTACAATAGGTTTTCCTTTGTATTGTGGAAAATCTCTTTGTTCAACTGAAGCATAAAACGCATCCATATCCATATGTATAATCTTGCGATTATTCGACATCATTCAGATATATTATTTCAAACTATCAAACTTATTCCACTCAAAAGTAATCCATTTTAGTCATTGCTAATATATTTAGTATAAGGAGAAGTACTCGTCTTATGTAAATCGTCTGAATGCTATGACCAATACGGCAAATCCCTTTTTAAATATGAAATATTCTAACTCAATCATTTTTTGAATATCCTTCGTATTGGTAGCAGATGCTAAGAAATCATATTAGCCCCTGTTACACCACAGAGTTGAATGATATCCTGACTATAAAAAAAATATTCAGTCTATTATTTATCCTTTTGTAATCCATCATTGCTTGTTGCCCTTACCGCCCACCAAATTAGAAAAGGTTGAAAAAATAGTCGTGCAAGTCGCTTTTCATCTGTATTTAGGCCAAAGCTATTTTTCCTATTTACATACTGTGCAATATTTCCGGGAAATACTGCCGCAAAGAAAAGACCCGCTATTTTACCCATGGATGCTCTGTATTTTTTAGGTGCTACTAATAGCCCTGTTCCCAGAGCTATTTCTGCATACCCAGAATAAACCACCGTATCGTCTTTGTCTAATGGAACCCAATTGGGCACTTGTGCTTTAAAAGCTTTGCGCTTAAATGTTAAATGCGCAATACCCGCTGTTACAAGAAAACTTCCTAACGCTAATCTCCCCAATGTTTTAGATGTATTCATAGTTTTATTTTGTTATCTAACAATAATAGGATTCAAATGGTTTGTAAATCTAATTTTACGCTATCAAATTTTCTTTTGTATATCAGCATAATTTGTATCCTCTCCACGTATTCCAGTTACCCTCACAACGTGTTTTGATTCCAAAATCCCATCTTCTAATGGCTGCATTAGATTTTCAATTTCGGGTTTTGTTTCAGCATTTAACCAATCTGA
>JAATEZ010000492.1 GCA_015655485.1 Lactobacillales bacterium
ATTGCCGCCATCGATCAAAATATCTCCTTTGTCTAAATGAGGGAGCAAACTCAAAATCGTTTTATCGGTCGCATCCCCAGCCTTGACCATCATTAAAATTTTGCGGGGCTTTTCCAGAGAATCAACAAACTCTTCGATCGTATAAGTTGGAACCAATTTTTTATCCGGGTGTTCAGCGATCACCGTTTCTGTTTTTGATCCGGTCCGATTAAATATTGAAACAGAATATCCTCTGCTTTCAATATTAAGTGCGAGATTTTTGCCCATTACGGCCATTCCTACCACACCAATTTGCTGTTTTGTCATTTTGTTTCCTCCTGCAGCTTTCTTTCTATTTTCACTTAACTTTTGATTGACATCTTTAAAAGCAAGTATGATTATCTTTATCATTATAGCTCATTTTTCAAAGAATGAAAACAATATGCAAATATTTGGCCGACCTGTTTTCAGAAAATACAGCAAAAAAAGGCTAAGATACTATTTTGTCTTAGACCTTTTTGATAGTTTCATGAAATACCTCTTTTGGCTTTTTCTGCCTGGTTCAGATTCGTAACGGCTTTCATACGATGATCTCAATTATTTTCTACCCTGGCCTGTACGACCAGCCGGTAAGGTTCTTTAAAATGTTCCAGCAAGCCATTGTTGAGTATCGTGAATTCGCCGCCTAGAACTCCGACTTTGATAGGAATAATAGTTGCCTCTTTTTTGATAGATCTGCCATTTACCCCAGTGATCTCTGCTATATATTCCTTATGCAAAGAATCTTTGCCGACAAAAAGTTTCCACTGATCTTCCTCATGGCGTATCGAATAAGCAGGCAATAGATTATCTTTGTTGATTCGATAAACTTTCTGATTGGTTTCATTTTCTAAATAATGATTATCCGCAAAAAAATTTTCTTCTAAAAGAGATTCGACCATATTCTCAAACCGATCCTCATTTCTAATAGTCAAATCCAAAACAGCCACATTATCCAAAATGGAATCACTTTCGCCATTCACGGTTGAACTCGCATGTTTCATCTGCGGGAATTTCTTTTTAACATACTTTAAAATAAATTGTGTAATATCCCATTTAACTATTTTATCCGTAAAATAAAAAATAAAATTCAGAATCAAAAAATAAACCAGAACCAAAAAAATGAGTACATATATTATTCCGCGTATGTAACTTCCATTTGCAAAAAATCGAATCGTTAAATAACCAAGATAGAGAGTAGCAATAGACCCGATAACAATATAGAGTCTGTTTTTCACTTTTGCTCCAATACCCAAATAACCCAAATAATCCAATAAAGTATTTATGATATGCAACAATTAAACCCCTCCTTCCTGATCATCTACAGTTGAACTAGCCGTTGTCGAGGTACTTGTTTCACTGGTAGTTGTTTGTGTCGTCGTTGATTGGCTTGATTCAGGTTTAGAACTCGTAGTGGTTTCATTCTCTTGTTGATTGCTGCTGGAACTGGTACTGCCCGTTGATGATCTGGTTGTTTCAGTGTCATTCGTCTCACTAGATTTGGTCGTTGAACTGCTGGTTGCCGCATCACTGCTGCTTGTAGAGCTGGACTCACTGACCGTCGTCATTTCTGTTTTATTTGTATTATAAGACTGCTCCACTTTATTTGTTACCGTCGTAGTTGCTCCTAAGGCTAATGAAATCGAAACGATCGCAAATGGAGTCAAAAATGGCGGAATTCTGTTTGTCATATTATTCATCTCCATCCTTTCTTTTCCATAAATTAAGCATATACCCCAAATATTAATATTCCTTGATTATTTCATAATTTTTTCATAATTTTTTTCTATACGGCTTTTTTAAGACAAAAAAAGAGAACCGACAATACATCAGGTCCTCACTTTCATTTTTAACCTTTTTGGCTCCATGGTTAGTCAAAAAAGTTATCATTTCAAAAAATGATTTTAAGCTTCTTCATTGGTTATCACGTCTTTGCCATCATAAAATCCACATGCAGGGCACACATGATGACTCTTTTTTAATTCACCACAATTTGGACACACGTTCAAACCTGGTAAAGTTAATTTATAGTGAGTACGACGTTTCGCTTTTTTTGCTTTTGAAGTTCTTCTAGCAGGTACTGCCATTAGTCATTACACCTCCTTATAAAAATCTGCATCATCAACTTTAAAAGAAAATCATGCATTTATCTTCAAATCTTACCTTATTCTGCCGGATCTGATTCATCAAAAAACGCAGAAAGCTTTGTAAGACGAGGATCTATTTCATTATTCCCTTGTTGCTTTCGAAACTGATAATCAGCTTCCGAAATAACTTCCCAAAAATCTCCTTTTGGGAGCTCACTGCTCTCTTTTTCCAAATCACTCAACACCTGTAATGGAATAGATAACAGAATATGATCAGCTACTGCTTCTGATAAATCAATACTGTCTTTTAACAAAAGTATGATTTCTTCTTCAGCTATATTCTTATCACGCGATTCAAATTGGTTCAAAGTCATATAAACTTCATCAAC